>PKWQ01000010.1 GCA_003133265.1 Acetobacteraceae bacterium | reverse complement strand
CAAATCCTATCCCCGCAACCAACGATCTCATCACTCCACCAGAACGGCCGTTCCCCATAAGGGCAACGGCCGTTCTGCTGTTCGGCGTCCCGCCAGCCGCGCCGTCCGGCGCCGGCTCGGCCAGATACAGGAATGCCGCCAGGTCACCGCGGAACTCGACGCTGACCTCGCCGCGCTTCTCCCCGGGGTAGACCAGGATCGCGTCGATCAAGGTCCGCAGGGCTTCGGCCGCCGCGGACGCTGCCGCCGGATCCTGCAGCGCCGTCTCCAATGCCTCGACCTTGCGGCGATACAACTCCGGCAGGTTCGGGTGCGGCGTGGGGATCGGCTCGGGCAGATCGGCGGCCGTCATCTCCCGGTCCAGCGTGTCTCGGCGTTGCTCCAGCGTGCGGAGTTCCTGCACCATCGCCGGGCTGCCGTGGCCGTCCTTGATCAGCTCCAGCAGGTTGCGCATCTGTCGGTCCAGCTTGGCCCGCTCCTGGGCGACGCCGGATTGGCGCTGGCCGCGCTCCCGGTTGGCCGCCGTGACTTCAGCCACGAACGTCCTGACGAACTCGGCCACCAGCTCCGGCGCCAGCAGGCGCTGCTTCAGGCCCGCGAACACGCGGGGCAGCAGCCGGTCGCGCAGCACGGTGCGCTTGTTGGTGCAGGTGCCGCGCTCGTGGCGATTGGCGCAGCCGAGCCGCCCGCCGCTGGTGGTCACGCCCATCGGCCCCCCGCACAGCCCGCAGCGCACCAGACCTGACAGCAGCCAGGCCGGCCGGCGTGCCGCGGCCAGCCGGCCGCCAGCGTTGTTGCCGTCGGCAGTCGGCGCTGACGCCGAGTCGACGATGCCGCGCGCCATCACGACCTGGGCGCGTCCAGCGGCAAGACGCGCCTGCGCCGCCTCCCAGGTGACCGGGTCGATGATCCGCAGATCCGGCACCGGGCTCGTGATCCAGGCATCCCGCGGGTTAGGGCGGGCCACACGTTTGCCCGTCATCGGGTCCTTCAGAAAATGCTGTCGGTTCCACACCCGCTCTCCGACATAGAGCCTGTTACGGAGAAGCCCGGTCTCGCGGATCGCATTGCCGAGGATCAGCGACGCCGTCCACTTGCCGCCCCTCGGGCCGGCGACGGCCTCGGCATTCAATTGCTTGCCGATCGCCCGCGGCGACTGACCGCCGATATAGGCGTCGAAGATACGCCGGATGATCGCCGCCTCAGTCGGGTCGATCACCATGCCGCCCGTCGCAGATTGATCTTGCGCTCATGCCGCTCGGCTATCGGGTCGTGCCCCTCTCGCAGCAGCGCACGCGCCGCCGCCGCCAGCTTGCGCGCCTCGGCCAGCGGCACGCCGCCGGCCCGTGTCGCCAGTGCCCACCCCCATCCCGCGCTACCGCCAGCGACGGTGGAACCACAGCCATTGGTCGGGGTGCTCGCGCACCCATCCTTCGACCACCGTGGCGATCAGCTGCGTCGTTCCGGCCACATCCACCTGCCCGGCCGCGTCGCGCGGCAACGTGAACGGCCCCGCAGTGGACAGGCGGAACCGCCGGCCCGGCANNGCCCGCGCCAGCCGCGCCAGCGTGGGGTTCGCCTTGCAGGTCCGGCCGAAGAAGGTCACGTCTACGCCGCGCGACCAGTGCTGGTCGACCAGCATGCCCAGGTGCTCGCCATGCTCAAGTGCGGTCGCCATCTCGAATACCGCCTCGCGCCGGCTGCGGATCAGCCGGCCCATTAACCCGGCACGGATCGCTGTGATGCGGGCGGCGACCGAGCGGTTGTTCGGCATACGATAGACAACCGCCGCCGGTAGCCCGTGCGCCGCGGCAGCCACGGCCGGCAGTTCCCAGTTGCCCAGATGGGCCGCGAACAAGAGCGCCGGCTTGTCGTCGTCGCGCATCTCGACCAGCGCCGGACCCGCATCGGTAGCGATGCGCCCGGCGTCGGGGCGATAGGGGTCGTAGTCCCACAGGCGGTCCAGATGCACATATTCGCCGGCGACGCGACCGAGATTGTCCCAGGCCCCGAGCAGCGTCGCCTCGATCCAGGCGTCGTCCTCGTCGGGAAACGCAGCGCGGAGCTGGGCGCGGCCAATCCGCTGCTCGCGCAGACGGGGGCCGACATGGCGCGCCAGCCACGCGCAGATGTCGGCGGCACGATCGGGGCCGGCGCGCCGCAGCACAGCGAACAGCGCGCCCACCAGGGCACCAAGCAGCGGCGCCGCGAAGCGCGACAGGCGCCGCACCGGCTAAAGCCTCACGATCATCTTGCCGAACACGTCGCGCGCCTCCATCCGCGCCAGGCCGTCGCGGAAGGTCTCCAGTGTGTATTCGGTGTCAATCACCGGCAGCACGCCGGCGGCCATGCGTGCCATCGCGGCGGCGATATTGCGCCTGGAGGCGCCGAACGAGCCGAAGATACGGTATTGCTGCTGGAACAGCTGCATCAGGTTGATAGTGCCGGAAGCACCCGAGGTGGCGCCGCAGGTGACCAGCCGGCCGCCGCGGCTGAGCGACAGCAGCGAACCGCTCCAGGTGTCGGCGCCAACATGCTCGAACACCACATCGACGCCCTTCTTGCCGGTGATGCGGCGCACCACACCCTCGAACCGGTCGGTGCGGTAGTTGATGACGTGGTCGGCGCCGAGAGCGCGGGCCTTCTCCGCCTTGTCGTCGTTGCCGACGGTGGTGATCACCATACAACCGAGCGACTTGGCGACGCGGATGGCGATGCTGCCGATGCCCGATCCGCCTGCATGGACCAGGATGCTCTCGCCGGGCTCCAGCTTTGCGTTGTCGAACAGCATGTGCTCCACCGTGCCATAGGCGACCGGGGCGCAGGCGGCGTCGCGCAGCGCCAAGCCATCGGGCACCGGGATCAGCAGGCGGGCGGGGTGGTTGGTCAATTCCTGGGCGAAGCCGTCGATATGGAAGCCGCGAATGCCCGAGACGGCCACGCACAGATTGTCCCGCCCATCGCGGCAGGCGCGACAGCTGCCGCAGGTGATCGCGCCGAACGGCACCACGTGCTGGCCCACGGCGTATCCGGTCACGTCCGGCCCCACGGCGACGACCTCTGCGGACGCCTCGGTGGTGATGGTGAGCGGCATCTTCCGCCGCGCGAAAGCCATGCCGCGCCAGCCCCACACGTCGATATGGTTCAGGCCGACATGGCGAATGCGCAACTGCACCTCTCCGGCCGGCGGTGGCAGCGGCGGCGGCAGCTCGACCAGCCGGACGTCGCGCTCGGCGAACAGTTGCAGCGCACGCATCAGTGCCATGGCAGGAAACCCCGAAGCGGGCGACCCCCAGGGGAATCGCATTTCGAATTTCCTTGACGCGTGGGTAAGAGCTTGCCCGGCGCGGCGGTGATCGATTCTACCCGGCAGCATGAGAAACACGCTCTGGGAGGACGCCTTGGATCAGTTTTCTGCGTGCTGGGAGGGTCTGGAAGACCCGCGCACCGGTAATGCCAGTCTGCATGACTTCCATGAGTTGCTGATGATCGCTCTGTGCGCGGTCCTCAGCGGCGGGCAAGGCGCGGTCGACATGGCGGTATTCGCGAAGGCGAAAGAGCCATTTCTGCGCGGCTTTCTCAAGCTTGAGAACGGTGTGCCCAGCCACGATACATTCAGCCGGCTGTTCCGTCAGCTCGATCCGACGCAGTTCCAAGCCGCCTTTCAGCGCTTCATGGCAGGGTTTTCCGAGCAATGTCAGGGTGTGGTGGCCATTGATGGCAAGGTGTTGCGCCGATCATTCGATCGCGCCAGCGGCAAGTCAGCCTTGCACATGGTCAGTGCCTGGGGCTGCGAACAACGCCTGGTGCTGGCGCAGATCGCCACTGACGCCAAGTCGAACGAGATCACCGCCGTGCCGGCGTTGCTGAAAATGCTGTCGTTGAAGGGCACGATCGTGACCACTGACGCGCTGAACTGCCAGCGCGTGATCGCAGGGCAGATCATTGACCAGGGCGGCGACTATGCCCTGGCCCTCAAGGGAAATCAGGGCACGCTGCATGATGATGTCCGCACCTACCTCGACGACCCCGCAAGCAAGACCACCACAGCCAAGCCCACCGTCGATGCCGATCACGGCCGCATCGAAACCCGCACGGCGACGGTCTGCACTGACATCGACTGGTTGGTGGATCATCAGTGGCCCGGCCTGACGGCTATCGGCAAGGTCGTCCGCATCCGCGAAACCGCGACAAAAACCACTACCGAAACCGCCTATTATCTGCTCAGCACCGCATTATCGCCTGAGCGCTTCAAT
>PKWQ01000466.1:7253-7725 GCA_003133265.1 Acetobacteraceae bacterium | reverse complement strand
GCGACAGGCCGAACACGGTCTGTGTCAGGTCGTTGGTGCCGAAGCTGAAGAAATCGGCGACCTCGGCGATCTTGCCGGCGGTGATCGCGGCGCGCGGCAACTCGATCATGGTGCCGATGCTGTAGTCCAGCCGCCGCCCGGCCTCGGCGAACACTTCCTCGGCCACCTTCTCGATCTGCGCGCGGGTGATCTCCAGTTCCTTCTTCACGCCGACCAGCGGGATCATGATCTCCGGCACCGGGGCGTTGCCGGTCTCCTTGGCCACCGCCAGCGCGGCCTCGAAGATGGCGCGGGCCTGCATCTCGTAGATCTCGGGATACGACACGCCCAGCCGGCAGCCGCGATGGCCCAGCATCGGGTTGGCTTCGGCCAGTTCCCCGGCGCGGCGGCGCATCGCTTCCACGTCGGTCCCCAGAGCATCGGCCACCTCGGCCAGTTCGGCGTCGGCGTGCGGCAGGAACTCGTGCAGCGG
>PKWQ01000466.1:0-7162 GCA_003133265.1 Acetobacteraceae bacterium | reverse complement strand
AACATGTGCTCGGTGCGGCACAGGCCGATGCCCTCGGCGCCGAACTTCCGCGCCGTCTCCGCGTCCAGCGGCGTTTCGGCGTTGGCGCGCACCTTCAGCCGGCGGCAGGCATCCGCCCAGACCATCAGGGTGCCGAAATCGTCGGACATCGCCGGCTCGATCATGGCGACCGAGCCTATCAGCACCTCGCCGGTGGCGCCGTCGAGCGTGATGGTCTCGCCGGCCTGCACCACGCGCCCGCCCGACGAGAGGGTTTGCGCGTTGTAGTCCACGGTGATGCCGCCGGCGCCGGCGACGCAGGGCCGGCCCATGCCGCGCGCCACCACGGCGGCGTGGCTGGTCATGCCACCGCGCGTGGTCAGGATGCCCTGGGCGGCGTGCATGCCGTGGATGTCCTCGGGGCTGGTCTCGATGCGGACCAGGATCACCGCCTCGCCCTTGCCGGCGCGCATCTCCGCCTCGTCGGCGCTGAACACCACCGCGCCGGATGCGGCGCCGGGGCTGGCCGGCAGGCCCTTGGCCATCAGCACGCGCGGCGCGTCGGGATCGAGCATCGGGTGCAGCAGCTGATCCAGCGAAGCCGGGTTGACCCGCTTCACGGCTTCCTTCTGGTCGATCAGTCCCTCGTGCGCCATGTCCACCGCGATGCGCAGGCTGGCGGCGGAGGTGCGCTTGCCGTTGCGGGTTTGCAACATATACAGCTTGTGCTGCTGGACGGTGAACTCGATGTCCTGCATGNNCCGGCGACCACGTCCTCGCCCTGCGCGTTCACCAGATATTCGCCGTAGAACACGTTCTCCCCGGTCGAGGGATCGCGGGTGAAGCAGACGCCGGTGGCGCAATCGGCGCCCATGTTGCCGAACACCATGGCCTGGACATTCACCGCCGTGCCCCAGGCGGCGGGGATGTCATGCAGGCGGCGATAGGTGATGGCGCGCGGGTTCATCCAGCTGCCGAACACCGCGCCGATCGCGGCCCATAGCTGGGCCTCGGGGTCCTGCGGGAACGGCTCGCCGGTCTCGGTCCACACCATCTCCTTGTAGCCGTCGACCACACGGCGCCAGTCGTCGGCCGACAGCGCGGTATCCTCGATCGCGCCGGCCTCCAGCTTCACATGCTCGATGATCTCCTCGAAGCGGTGATGTTCCACGTCGAGCACCACCGAGCCGAACATCTGGATGAAGCGGCGATAGCTGTCCCAGGCGAACCGGGCATCGCCGGACGCGGCGGCGAGGCCCTCGACGGTGGCGTCGTTCAGGCCGAGATTGAGCACGGTGTCCATCATGCCCGGCATCGAGACGCGCGCGCCGGAGCGGACGGAAACCAGCAGCGGCTTCTTGGCGTCGCCGAACCCGAGACCGACCGCGGCTTCGATGCGCGACAGCGCGGTGCGCAGCTGGGCGGCGAGATCGGCGGGGTATTTCTCGCCGTTCGCATAGAACGAGGTGCAGACCTCGGTGGTGAGGGTGAACCCCGGCGGCACGGGCAGGCCGATGCTGGCCATCTCGGCCAGATTGGCACCCTTGCCGCCGAGCAGGTTGCGCATTTCCGCGCGGCCTTCGTTGTGGCCGGCGCCGAAGCTGTAGACCCATTGTGTCATGGCGGTTTCAGCCTTCGATCTTGGAGAAATCAGCAACGCGATCCATCGTGGCACGGACGCGGGAGAGCAGTTGCAGACGATTGCGGCGCAATTCGGGTTCGGGCGCGTTCACCGTCACCTTATCGAAAAACGCATCGAGCGGGGCGCGAAGCGCGGACATGGCGGACATCGCGGCACCGTAGTCCTCCGCCGCCAGCCGCGCATCGATCGCCGGGGCGGCGTGATCCAATGCGTGGGCGAGTGCGGCTTCCTCGGCCGCCGCCAGCAGCGCCGGATCGACGGCGGCGGTGTGCGGTCCGTCCTTCTTTTCCTCGATGCGCAGGATGTTGGCGGCGCGGCGGTAGGCGGTCAGCAGGTTGGCGCCATCTTCCGTGCCGAGCAGGGACGCGACCGCTTCGGTGCGGGCCAGCAGGCGAACGATGTCGTCGTCCGCGCCCTGTTCTCCCTGGGCGGCGAAGACGGCGGCCAAGACGTCGTGGCGCGCGCCCTCGGCGCGAAGCTGCACGCGCAGCCGCTCGGCCAGGAAGTCGAGAATGTCCTGCGCCGGAACCGGATGGACGCCGCGATGGTGCAGGTCGTGCCCGGCGGCCTCGATCAGCGGCAGCAGGTGCAGCCGCAGTCCGTTTTCCCGGATGGTGCGGATGATGCCCAGCGCCGCGCGGCGCAGCGCATAGGGATCGCCCGAGCCGGTCGGCTTCTCGCCAATGGCGAAAAAGCCAACGAGCTGATCCAGTTTGTCGGCCAGCGCGACCGCCACAGTAACCGGCGCGGTCGGCACCGCCTCGCCCGCCCCCTTCGGCGCGTAATGGTCGCGGATCGCATCGGCCACGAACCCGTCCTCGTTGTCGTGGCGGGCGTAGTAGCCGCCCATGACGCCTTGCAGTTCGGGGAACTCGCCGACCATGCCGGTCAGCAGGTCGGCCTTGGCCAGTTCAGCCGCGCGCCGCGCCAGCGCCGGCCCGGCGCCGACCAGCGGGGCAATATGTTCGGCGAGGTTGGCGATCCGCCGCATCCGTTCGCCCTGGCTGCCGAGCTTGGCGTGGAAGGTGACGTGATCCAGCTGCGGTATCCGGCTTTCCAACAGCGCCTTGCGGTCCAGATCCCAGAAATGCCGCGCGTCGGCGAAGCGCGCGCGCAGCACCCGCTCGTTGCCGGCGACGATCGCCGTGCCGCCGTCGGCGGCCTCGATGTTGGCGACGAAGGCGAAAAAGGGCGCCGCCGCGCCGTCCGGGGTGCGCAGCGCGAAATAGCGCTGGTTCACCCGCATCGAGACCTGCATCACCTCGGCCGGCAAATCCATGTAGGCGTCGTCGATCCGCCCGGTCAGCACCACCGGCCATTCGACCAACCCGGCCACCTCGTCGAGCAGGCCGGGATCGTCGACCACCCGCGCGCCCCTGGCCGCGGCGGCCTCGGCCACGGCGGCGGCGATGACGCGCCTGCGCTCCCCGGCATCGGTCAGCACCTTGCGGGCGCGCAGTTGCGCCTGCCAGTCGGCACAGGAGGACACCGCGACGGCGCCCGGGGCATGGAAGCGATGGCCCTCGGTCAGGTTGGAAGACGCCAGGCCGTGCCCGTCATCGTCGGCGCCCTCGGCCAGCGCGAACGGTACGACCGCGCCATCCAGCAGGCAGACGATGCGGCGCAGCGGGCGGACCCAGGTAAAGTTGCTGGTGCCACCCCAACGCATCGATTTCGGCCAGGGAAAGCGGCGCAGCAATCCCGGCAGCGCGGCGGCGATCAACTCGGCGGCGGAAACGGCGGCGCTGGCTTTTTCCAGCACCCAGAAATCGCCCTCCTGGCGCAACTGCTCCTTGCTCGCGCCGTGCTTGCGCAGGAACCCGGCCAGCGCCTGCTCCGGCGCGTTGGCGCGCGGGCCGCGCTCGGCGCTGCTGGATGCGGCGACGCCGGAAGCGACCTCGGCCACCAGTGCGATGCGGCGCGGGCCGTAGAAGCCACGCGCGCCGCCGGGCGATAGCGGCGCCAGCGCCTCGGTGAGCAGGCGGACAAGATCGTCGGCCGCGCGCGCTTGCATGCGGGCGGGGATTTCCTCGGAAAACAGCTCCAGAAAGAGTTCAGCCATTGGCCGCGCCCTCCCCGGCCAGCCAGCCCTCACAACAGGCTTTCGCCAGCGTCCGCACCCGGCCGATATAGCTCGCGCGCTCGGTCACGCTGATCACGCCGCGCGCGTCCAGCAGGTTGAACAGGTGGCTGGCCTTGATGCACTGGTCATAGGCCGGCAGCGCCAGCCTGTGCTCCAGCAGCGCGGCGCACTCGCCCTCGGCGTCGGCGAAGTGGCGCATCAGCATGTCGGTGTCGGCGAACTCGAAATTATGCGCGCTGTATTCGCGTTCGGAACGCAGGAACACGTCGCCGTAGGTCACGCCGGCGCCGTTGAAATCCAGGTCGTAGACGTTCTCGACATTCTGCACATACATCGCCAGCCGTTCGAGGCCATAGGTCATCTCGAAGCTCGGCAGGCTCACCGGGATGCCGCCGACCTGCTGGAAATAGGTGAACTGGCCGACCTCCATCCCGTCGCACCAGACTTCCCAGCCCAGCCCCCAGGCGCCCAGCGTGGGGCTTTCCCAGTCATCCTCGACGAAGCGGAAATCGTGCAGCAGCGGATCGAGGCCGATCTCGCGGTAGCTGGCCAGCAGCAGTTCCTGCGCGTCGGCCGGGCTCGGCTTCATGATGACCTGGTACTGGTAGTAGTGCTGCAACCGGTTCGGGTTCTCGCCATAGCGCCCGTCGGTCGGGCGGCGGGTCGGCTGGACATAGGCGGCGCGCCAGGGCTTGGGGCCGAGCGCGCGCAGCGTGGTGGCGGGATGGAAGGTGCCGGCGCCCATCTCCACGTCGTAGGGTTGCAGCAGGACGCACCCCTGGCGCGACCAGAATTGCTGCAGGCGCAGGATCAGTTCCTGAAAGCTGGGTCTGGCGGTCAATTGAGCTATGTCCGGTCCATTGACGTTTGGGCGCGGTATTCCGACAAGCAGGCGCGCGCGGAGGCGTGCTTTATGGTGCAGCGCACAGAACGGGGCAAGCGGTGAGCAACGATGACGTGGCGGCATAACCGGTTCATCGCCGACGGGGCGGGCATCGCGGTCGTGCTCGCCGCCGTGGCCGGGCTGGCGGCGTTCCGCCAGACCTATGTGGAGCCGCCCGGCTGGGGCGCGATCTGCGCCGCCGCCGCCCCGCCGCTGGTCTGCGCCCCGCTCCAGGCGCTGGGGTGGCTGCAATACTGGTATCTGTGGGGCGCCGCCGCGCTGGCGCTGGGTTTGGCCGCGTTCCTGACCGGCCGGCTGCCGCTCGCGGTCGCCGCCGTGACGCTCGGGGCGATGGCGGTGCTGAACTACAATGCCACCTGGGGCGTGCTGGGCGCCGCGCTCGGCGTCTGGGTCTGGATCAGGCGCGGCGCAGGCTGAGCAGATACGGCGCCGCCAGCAGCAGGGCCGCCGCGGTCCAGGCCAGCGATTGCAGGTTCGCCGCCCCCTCGATGACCGCGCCGGCAATGGCGCCGAGCGCCAGCACGCCGCCGGCCAGCAGTTCCTCCCGCCCGCCGCCGCGCGGCAGGTCGCCGGTCAGGACGCGCGCAGCGGTGGCGAGCAGCGGCACGGCGAACACCGGCAGCGGGAAATCGCGGTAGCGCGGGTCGATCAGCAGCAGCAGCTGGAGCACGGCGGCGGCCCAGACGAAGACGAAGCACAGGTCGGGGAAGGCGACGCCGCGCCAGCCGGCCAGGGCACGGAAACGCACCAGCAGCAGCGCCCGCAGCATCCGCGTCGCGTCCGCCCCGGTGCGCGGCGGGGCCGGAAGACGGCCGACGCGATCCAGCAGCAGCCACGCCAGCGCCGCCTGCGCCGCCAGATTGACCACGGCGCAGAGCGTCAGGAACGGATCATGAACATCCGGCACGGTGCCGGCCCAGGCGAACACCAGCGCCGCGCCCAAAGCCATCGCCAGCACTGCCAGCCACGCCTGGATACGCGCCGGCTCACCGCGCCGCACCGCCAGCGCGCCGCCAAGCAACAGCAACCCAAGCACCACCGAGGCGGCGCCATGCAGCGCCCAGCCCGGGTCTTCCCGCACCGGGCCGGCGAGGGGGAATTTCTGCGCCCGGTCGGCGGTCCAGATGCCCCAGTTGGCGCCGACGATGCCCTCGTTCCGGTATTTCCAGTCCTGATCGAACGCCTCGATCAGGTTGTAGTCGAGCCCCTCGCGGGCCGCGAGATCGACGAAACGGCGCAGGAACACCGCCTGGTTCACCCGCCCCGGCGCGGCGTCGTGTCGCCAGCGGCCCCGGCTCGGCCAGCCGGTCTCGCCGATGGCGATCGGCTTGCCGGGGAACAGAGCCGCCATCCGCCGGTAGGTGGCCGCCACATGCGCCACCGCGCGGTCTATCCCGGTGGGATCGTCCTCCCAGTACGGCAGCAGATGGATGGTCACGATGTCGACATGCGCCGCGACCTCGGGAAATTTCCGCCAGAACTCCCAGACGTCGGCATAGGTCACCGGCTGGCGCACCGCCGCCTTCACCCGGTCGATGTCGGCGATCAGCTCGCCCACCGGCAGGTCGCGCCGCAGCAGCACCTCGTTGCCGACGACGACGCGCTCCACCGTGTCGGGATGGTCCGCGGCGATGGCGATCGCGGCGTCCATCTCGCGCATGTTCTGCGCCCGGTCCCCGCCCAGCCAGACGCCGAGCCACAGTTTCAGCCCATGCCGCGCCGCCATCGCCGCCAGATCGTAGTCCCCGCCCAGCGCGGCGTAGGAGCGGATGGCGCGGACATGCGGGGCGAGCAGGGTCAGGTCCTGCTCCACCTCCGCCGCCGAGGAGAATGTGCCGGTCAGCGGCGACGCTCCGTCGCGGAACGGGGCGAACGACACGGAATTGAGCTTCCCCGCCGGCATCGCCGACTCGCCCGCCTGCGGCCGGTTCGGCCACCACCACGCGGCCAAGACCGCCCCGGCCAGCACCAGAACCAGCGGCAACAGCCAGGGAGCCAAAAACCTGGAGGGGGGGCGCGACATGCGGCCCGCGATACAGGAACCGGCTTGGCAGCGGAAGCGCCGCCGGGCCAGGATGGCCCATGAGCATCGACGGACTGAACATCGACGGGCTGGGCGACGCGGTCATCGAACGCATCCTGACCGAAACCAGGCGGATCGCCCTGGTGGGCGCCTCGGCCAAGCCCTGGCGCGCGTCCAACGAAGTGATGGGGTTCCTGCTCCGGCAGGGCTACGACGTGACGCCGGTCAATCCGAACCTGGCCGGGCAGACGCTCCATGGCCGCCTCGTCGTCCCCAGCCTGGACGAGGCGGGCCCGGTCGAGATGGTCGATCTGTTCCGCGCCTCCGCCAACGTGGCCCCGGCGGTTGATGCGGCGATCCGGCTGCACGCCAAGGTGGTCTGGATGCAGCTCGGCGTGATAGACGAGGCGGCGGCACGGAAGGCCCGCGCGGCCGGCATCACCGTGGTGATGGACCGCTGCATTCTGAAGGACCACCGCCGGCTGGTGGGATAAGCCTCCGGCTTGTCCATCCGAGCGAAGCGTGGCCTGG
>PKWQ01000042.1 GCA_003133265.1 Acetobacteraceae bacterium | reverse complement strand
CATGCCGCCGTCCTTCATGCCGATCCTGGCCGAGCATATCGGCAAGCTGGGCGCGCTGGCGTGCGCGGAGGCGCGCGATGGGGAGCTGCTGCGGCCCGGACGCATCTATCTGGCGCCCGGCGACCGGCATCTGCTGATACACGAAGCGCACGGGGCGTTGCAGGCGCGGCTGTCGTCCGACTCGCCGGAGAATTTCTGCCGTCCCGCCGTCGACCCGATGCTGCGCAGCGCCGCCGAGGCCTGCGGCGGGCGTGTCCTGGTGGCGATGCTGACCGGCATGGGCCATGACGGGCTGGCGGGCACCCGACGGGTGATCGAATTGGGCGGCGCGGCCGTGGCACAGGACGAAGCCACCAGCGTGGTCTGGGGCATGCCGGGCGCGGTGGCGCAGGCCGGGCTGTGCCATGCGGTCCTGCCGCTGGCGCGCATCGCGCCGCGGCTGCTGGACATGCTGCGGATGGTGCGTCGATGACCCCGGCGGCCTTCGACAGCCTCGCCGCATTGTTGAAGACGAAATCCGGCCTGGCGATCGGGCCGGACAAGCTGTACCTGCTGAAAACCCGCCTGGCGCCGATCCTGAAGCAGGAAAACCTGGCCAGCCTCACAGCACTTGCCGACAGGCTGCGCGTACCCGGCCACGACACGCTGGCCAGGACGGTGGTCGAGGCGATGACCACCAACGAGAGCTTCTTCTTCCGCGACGACAAGCCCTTCGCGCATTTCCGCGCCCAGGCCCTGCCAAGTCTGCATACGGCGCGCCCGCCCGGGGCGAAACTGCGCATCTGGTCGGCGGCATCTTCCTCCGGCCAGGAAGCCTATTCGCTGGCGATGATCCTGGCCGAGTGCGGCGCCCGGCTCGCCGGCAGGACAATGGAGATCCTGGGCACCGACATCGCGCGCGACCAGTTGGCCCGCGCGCGGGAGGGACGCTACACCCAGTTCGAGGTGCAGCGCGGCCTGCCGGTCCAGTTGCTGATGAAATATTTCACCAAGGACGAAGCCGGCTGGCGGGTGAACGACCCGATCCGCGCACTGGCCACGTTCCGCGAATGGAACCTGCTCGGCGATCTGCGCCCGCTCGGTTCGTTCGACGTGGTGTTCTGCCGCAACGTACTGATCTATTTCGACCAGCCGACCAAGACCCGAGTGCTGGAGGCGATCGCCCGGCAGATGCCGGCGGACGGGGTGCTGTATCTCGGCGGGGCGGAAACGGTGCTGGGCATCACCGGCCGCTTCGTACCGCTGGCGGGCCAGTACGGCGTCTACGGCCTGGCCGGCGATGCGGCGGCGGCGCAGCGGCTGGCAAGCTAGGTTGCGCGATGCCTGACGGGCGGGCTCACCCTGCCGTCAGTTGACCTCACCATTAGGATAAGGGTCACCAATCACGAACCTCTATTTCGTTCTGAATAGTCACGTAGCCACTGGAGGCACGTTTGGTAGAAGGCACTGTAGTCCCGAACAAGGGCCGCAAGAGCCACGTTATGAAATTTCTCTCCTGCGCTCAACCGATTATCCTTGAGACCCAGAGCGTGTACACATGGCTCCTGGGCACCAAAGAGATTTATATCGGAATTGATAAATGAGTGCTTGAAAGCATTCGCAACTTCATTCAATATTTCAATGAAATTTAGATGTGGTTGATAAAGAACTATTGGCTTTTTCTTTTCAGCCGTTTTTAGGACGTCTCCCAAGCAATCCACTTTGATGGTTTCTGGATAAGCCCCAGTTTTTTCGTGCTCGGAGAGGCACCAGATAAGGGAAATGAGCTCATCGGCAGCCCTCCTCATCATGTAGATGGCCTGTTCGTTCGCAAACACGTGTCGAGGATAAACGTTGTCAAACTGCATGCCGTTAGGTGATGCAATTATCCGTTCCCAAAATCCAAAGCTCTCTTCAATCTTGCGATTGGCCTCATCCAGCCGCTCGACAATCTTCATAAACTTGAGCTGGAAGTTGCCATAAGGGGTTTGAGGAGGCAGCCAAAATCCCAGTCTGGCATTGTATAGTTCGTTCGGCTTCTTGCCATTATCAATCAAAACACAGGGCATTTGCACTCCGAACCTGCGGGCAGAACTTATGTGCAGTACTTCTTGTCTAGAATCTGAGAACCAAGAAGATGGAACCTACCCAACCCGTCCGATAACGGCGAGTTCGACTCCATTCCGATGGGACGCATCCGTCAGGATTTATCCACTAGCTGAACCCGCCGCGCGCGGCGACCGGCCACAGGCATTCCACCCGGCCGTCGCGCACGCCGACATACCAGTCGAACCGGTCGACGGTCGGGTCGCAATGGCCCGGTATCAGCCGCAGCTTCTCGCCGAGCTTCACCGCCGCCGTCTCCGGGCCGTATTCCAGCTTGCCGTGCTCGTCGGAGGCGGAGACATAGCGGATGTCCGGGCGTTGCCACAGCGTCGGCATGCCGCTGTCGATCGACACCGCCTTGTGCCCGGCATCGAGCACCGCAAGGCCATGGTGCGGCGCGCTCATCACCGTCGCCAGCACGAACAGCGCATGGCGGAAGGTCGAGACCAGCGCGCCGGTACCGTCCAGATTGCGGGCGTAGTCGGCATCCATGAAGGCGTAGCTGCCGGCCTGAATTTCGGTATAGACACCGGAATTGGCCTCGATCTCGAAGGTGCCGGTGCCGCCGCCGCCGACGATCGGGCACGCCAGCCCCTGCTGGCGCAGCTGCTCCACCGTACGGCGCGAGCCGTCGATGGCGGCGTCGATCAGCTTGCGCCGCTCCTCGATGCCGCGCTTGTGCTGGGCGCTGCCCTGGTAGGCTTGCAGCCCGCCGAAGATCAGGTGCTTCGATGCCGCGATCAGCTTGGCCAGCGCCACCGCGTCCGGCCCCGGCTGCACGCCGCAGCGGGCGGCACCGATGTCGATCTCCACCAGCACGGACAGGCGCACGCCGGCAGCAGCCGCCACCGCCTCGATCGCGGCGACCTGGGAGGCGTCATCGACACAGACCGCCACCTTGGCGATCTTCGCCAGGGCGGCGAGCCGGACGAGCTTGGCCGCGCCCACCACCTCGTTGGAGACCAGGATGTCGCGCACGCCGCCCCAGGCGAGTATCTCCGCCTCGGCGACCTTCTGCACGCATTGGCCGACCGCGCCGCGGGCGATCTGCAACTGCGCGATCACCGGGGATTTGTGCGTCTTGGCGTGCGCGCGCAGCTTCGTCCCGGTGGGCGCGAGGATCGCCGCCATGCGGTCGAGATTATATTCGAACGCGTCGAGGTCGAGCACCAGGGCGGGCGTGTCGATCTCGTCCTCGCGCATCCCAGGCTGGGCCGGCGGTGATTGCAGCATGGTCCTGTCCCCCAGGTGAAGGCGGCAATCTCGCCCCTAAGACAGGCGGCCGCAACCCGTCTCAGCCCCCGAAGGCGTAGGCATCCATCCGCAGCACGGCGTAGTTGGTGCTGCTGTGCAGGCGCCGCACCGAGGCGCCCTCGCCCGCCGCGCCCAACGCCACATAGATCGGCAGCAGATGCTCCTCGGTCGGGTGCTCCATGGCCGCATAGGGGGCAAGACGGCGGTAATTGATCAGATCGCCGGTCCGGCGCTCGATCAGCGCCGCGTGCATCCAGGCGGAGAACTCGGTCACGTCGGAGGCTTCCTCCGTGCTGGGCGCATCCCGGCGCAGGCGGTTCAGATCGTGGGTGAAACTGCCGGAGCCGATCACCAGCACACCGTCCGCCCGCAAGCCCGCCAGCGCCTGCCCCAACAACAGATGGTACGCCGGCCCCAGATGCGACTGCACCGACAGTTGCAGTACCGGGATGTCGTGCTCCGGCCAGGCCAGGAGCAGCGGCACCCAGGCGCCGTGATCCAGTCCGCGTGCCGGATCTATGTTGCAGGCCATCCCCTCCCCGCCCAGCATCTCCGCGACCCGGCGGGCCAGGTCCGGCGCGCCGGGCGCGGGATAGGTGAGCTGATAGAGCGCGGGCGGAAAGCCGTAGAAATCATAGATCGTCTCGTTCACCGCCATCGCGTTCACCGTCGGGCGGGCGGTTTCCCAGTGCGCGGAGACAACCAGGATCGCCTTCGGCCGCTCCAGCAATCCGCCCAAGCCGGCCAGGAAATGCCGCACCGGATTGTCCGTCAGCGTCAGCATCGGCGAGCCATGGCTCAAGAAGATCGTCGGCAACATGAAACGTCTCCTTTATCCGGCACACCGGACGATGCGCGGACCCGGCATATTTGACTACAGCACCCGCACCCGTTGAGACTGCCCCGACATGACAATGGCGCCAGTGCGGCGCGGCATGACCAGCATGAGGTCGAGACGTCCAAATGTATCTCAACATTTTCGCCCAAAGCACGCAGCCGCTGGATATGACACAATCGGACGAGTTCCGCAGCCTGCTCGCCAGCGCCGCCGATCTCGCCATTCCGCATGCGCCGGAGGTACCCTACCGGTCGTGCAACATCGTGCTGCGCCAGCAGCGGTTCCATTTCCTCGAATGGGGTGCGCCCGACGCGCCGCCGATCGTGCTGCTGCATGGCGGGCATCAATCCGCCCATTCCTGGGATCTGGTCAGCCTGCATCTGGCCCGGCGCTACCGGGTGCTCGCGCTCGATCAGCGCGGGCACGGCGACAGCGAATGGTCCCGCGACGTCGAGTATTCCAATCACACCATGGCGCTGGATGCCGAAGCCTTCCTCGCCGCCCTCGGCCTGGAACGCCCGATCCTGATGGGCCACTCGATGGGCGGGCGCAATGCGCTGCTGTTGACCAAGCGCGATCCCTCCCGGCTGCGCGCGCTGGTCACCGTGGATATCGGTCCGGAAATCTCCGACGCCGGGCGCCAGGCGATCGCCGGCTTCGTGCGCACCAACCAGGAGTTCGACGACCTCGAGCATTTCGTGCAGAACGTTCGGAAATACGATCCCTACCGCCCGCGCGAACACATCGAACGCACCGTGAAATACAACATGCTGCAACGCGCCGACGGCAAGTTCGTCAGCAAATGCGATTCCACCCCGCGCCGGATCGGGCTGCTGCACGGCACCGCGGCGCACGACAACATCACCCTGGAGGATGCACGGGAATTCAGCCTGCCGGTCCTGGTGGTCCGGGGCGCGAATTCCAACATCCTGACGCCGGATGCGGCGGAGCGGTTCCGCGACGCGCTGCCGAACGGGACGCTGGCGACCATTCCCGATTGCGGGCACAACGTCCATTCGCAGAACACGCTGGGCTTCATCGCCGCGGTGGGCGGCTTCCTCGAAACCCTCGGATAGACGCGGCGCGGCCTACTTGTTCCAGCCGCTCATCGGCCAGACCAGCTTGGCGTTGCCGGATGCGGCGGGCCACACGGTGGCGTAGTCCTTGCCCTGCAACTGGGTCAGGTAGGTGGCGCTTTCGACGTTCTGGCCGGTCTGGTCGAAGCGCACGCCGCGATAGCCGACGAACATCGCCTCCTGCGGCATGTTGGTTTCCTGCAGCGCCTTCTGGATCTTCGCCGGCTCGGTGCTCCCGGCGCGGTTGATCGCGTCGGCCAGCACGAACCATGCCTGCATGACACGGCCGCTGACATCGCTCATCGCGTGGCCGGTCTTCGCCTTGTAGATCGCGTCGACCCCGGCGGCCAGCGAGCCCGGGGCGCCGACGCTCCAGGCGGAACGGTTCATCAGCCCCTGGCTGATCTCGCCCACCGCCGGCAGGAAGCCCGGATCGGAGAAGCCGGAGCTGTCGCCGATGATCATCGCCGGCAGATAGTTCAGCGACTTCATCGTGCGCATGAACAGGATGGCGTCGGAGGCATAGCTGATGAAGACCGCGACGGAGGGGTTCTTCTGTTTCAGCTGCAACACCTGGGCGGACACGTCCGAGCTGTTGGCGACATAGGGGATGCGGATCGCCACCGGAATGCCAGAGGCCTGCGCCGCCGCGGCGACCGCATCGCCGACCGAGGAGCCGTAATCGGTGTTCTCGTTGACGATGGCGATGGCATCGACCGGCTTGCCGGCCTGCTTCATCTCGCCCAGGAAGCGCATGTAGGTATCGGCGAAGTTGCCGGCGATCGGCGTGACGCGGAAGGTCCATTTGAAGCCGCGGCTGGTGATGTTGGCAGCCACCGAATCGCTGACGATGAAGGGGATGCCGTAGCGCTCCGCCACGGCGGTGGCGGTCAGCGCGCAGGAGGATTGGTAGGCGCCGAACAGCGCGGCCACATGCTCGCTGGTGATCAGCCGCTGCGTCTGGCTCTGCGCCACCGAGGGGTCGCCGCGATGATCGACAAACAGCGGCTCGATCCTGGCCCCGCCCAGATTGGACAGGCCCGCGCCGTTGGCCAGCGGCAGGCCCTTCAGCTCCGGATGGCTGTCATTGATGATGGCGCAGGCGACCTCGATCGCCGCCTTGGCCTCCTGCCCGGATGCGGCGGAGCCGCCGGTCAGCGGGAACAGGGCACCGACGCGCACCGGATCGGCGGCCCGCGCGCCACGGGCGATGGCGAACGCCGGCAGCATGGACGCGCCACCCAGCAGCAGAAGTCGCCGATTGATCATGATCCACCCCCCTTGCCTTCGCCCGGAGGGGCATCATCGCAGCGAATCCCCCGCGTGCAAGCACTTGCGCGGAAGGATCGACAGGGCGAATAAAAAACGGCCCGGTCGCCACGCGACCGGGCCGCAAGTCACGGTCCGGGTTGACCTGGGCCATAATGGCCCGCTCGTCCGGTGCGGGTGTTGGGGGCTACACCGGGCGAAGCGTTCTCATGGCACGGGAAAACCCGTCCGGCTATGAAGCAGATCACACTTAATACACTTGTAACGCGATATTACCGCCGCCAACGCGCGGCAGGGTGGCTGACAGGCAGGCGGGCACGCTCCGGCCCATACAGCTTCTGGCGCAGCGTTCCCGGTGCGTATTCGGTCTTGTAGACGCCGCGCGACTGCAATTCCGGCACCACCAGGGCGACGAAATCCTCCACGCATTCCGGCATCACCGTCCGCGACAGGTTGAAGCCGTCGATATCGGCCTGTTCCATCCACGCCATCATCTCGTCCGCCACCGTCTGGGGCGAACCGACAATCGGGGGATAGCGGCTGCCAAGCCCCATCAGGCCGGTCAGCTTGCGCACCGNNATCGGCGCGTACCGTGTAGGCTTCGACCTGGGAGTTGTTGGCATCGGTCTTCACGTAGGTGATCGGCTCGTCGGGTTCATAGGCCGCGAGGTCGATGCCCATGGCGGCGGAGAGATGCGCCAGCGCGCCGTCGGTGCTGGCATAGGCGCTGTATTCGGCGAGCTTCTCCCGCGCTTCCGCGTCGGTGCGCCCGACGACGATCGCGGCATGGACGAACGCCTTGATGTCGTTCGGGTCCCTGCCCTGCGACGCGGCCTGGCGACGGGTGTCGGCGACCAGGTCGCGGGTGCCGGCCTTGGAGCTGTTGTTCAGGAACACGCACTCGGCATGCGTCGCGGCGAACCGCCGCCCCCGGCCGGAGGCGCCGGCCTGATACAGCACCGGCGTGCGCTGCGGCGAGGGCTCGCTCATATGGATCGCGTCCAGCCGATAATTGTCGCCGTGATGGTGCACCGCATGCACTTTGGCCGGATCGGCATACACACGCCCGGCCTTGTCGGCGCGCACCGCGTCGTCCTCCCAGCTGCCTTCCCACAGCTTGTAGGCAACCTCCATGAACTCGTCGGCGATGTCGTAGCGGGTGTCATGGTCCAGCTGGCGATCCAGCCCCATGGCGCGCGCGCCGCTGTCGAGATAGCCGGTGACGATGTTCCAGCCGATCCGGCCGTTGGTAAGATGATCCAGCGTGGAGAAGCGTCGGGCGAAGCTGTAGGGCTGTTCGTAGGTGGTGTTGCAGGTGACGCCAAAACCGAGATTGCGGGTGGCATAGGCCATCGCCGAGACCAGCATCAGCGGGTCGTTCACCGGAACCTGCACCGCCGCGCGCAATGAGGCGTCGGCCGAGCCGCGAAACACGTCGTAGACGCCGATGATGTCGGCGATGAACAGCCCGTCGAACAGCCCGCGCTCCAGCGTGCGGGCAAGGTTCACCCAGTAGTCCAGGCGGTTATAGCCGGTCGCGGTGTCGCGCGGGTGGGTCCACATCCCATGCTGGATGTGGCCGACGCAATTCATGTCGAAGGCGTTGAGCAGGATATGCTTCTTCATTCGGGGCGCTCCGTGACGCTGCTGGCCGCTCTATGCGCGCGGGCGGCGGCGGCGGGCAAGAGCGTGCGCGCTTGGCGGCGCGGCTTGCCGGCAGGGAGCGGGTCGGGGATGATCGGGGCAACGAAGCGAATTGTCCGGAGAGCATCATGTCCTTTGCCGAAACCGATGCCGCCGTCTCGCCCGAGGACCTGCTGCGCCAGCGCTATCGCATGGACTGGAAAACCCCCGTGCAGTGGAACCCGGTGCTGGAGACGCTGATCGGCCATCGCTCGGTCCGCCACTTCCTGCCCAAGGCGCTGCCGGAGGGCACGCTGGAACTGCTGGTGGCGGCGGCGCAGTCGGCATCCACCTCGTCCAACATGCAGCTCTGGAGCGTGGTGGCGATCGAAGACCAGGAGCGNNCCGAGCTTGCCGCCGGCCAGAAACATATCCGCGAAGCGCCGCTGTTCCTGGCATGGCTGGCCGATCTGCGCCGCGTCCGCGCCTTGGGCGAGGCGCGCAATGCGGAGATGATCGGGCCGGACTATCTGGAGATGGGCATGGTCGCCATGATCGACGCGGCGCTGGCG
>PKWQ01000116.1 GCA_003133265.1 Acetobacteraceae bacterium | reverse complement strand
CGCCCGGCAGGATGCCGATCAGTACCTCCGGCAGCCCCACCTTGGCGCTGGCCTTGGCGATCCGGTAATGGCAGGCCATGGCGATCTCCAGCCCGCCGCCGAGGGCGAACCCATGGATCGCGGCGACCACCGGCTTGGCGCTGGCATCCAGCACGTCGTAGACGCGCTCGCCCAGCGGCAGGCGCTTGCGCCCGGTGCCGAAGCCGCGGATGTCCGCGCCGGCGATGAAGCTGCGGCCGGCGCCGATCAGCACCATCGCCTTGATCGCCGGATCGGCATTGCCCTGGTTCAGGCTGGCGATGATGCCCTCCGCGACACCCGGGCCGAGTGCGTTGACCGGCGGGTAGTCGACAATGATGACGCCGACGTCGCCGCGCCGCTCCAGATGGACCACTGCTTCGCTCATGACCGTTCTCCCCCCGCCGCGTTTCGCGGCCCAGCTCATTCGCCGCGTTTCGCGGCTCCGCGTATTCCAGGCATGGAACTCTAGGCCAGCCCGCCCGGGACGCAACCAGGGGCGGACGGGCGTCCCGCTCAGGTCTCTATAACGAGAACCGGCTGTTCCTCGGCGATCGGGTCGCCTTCCTTGACCAGGATCTCGACCACCGTCCCCGCGACCGGGGCGATGACCGGGATTTCCATCTTCATCGATTCGATGATCGCAACCTGCTGCTCTTCCTCGACGACATCGCCAATAGCGGCCTCGATCTTCCACATATTCCCGGTGATTTCGGATTTAACGACAACACGGCTCATATTCTGGTTCCCTCGGCTTGTTGGGGGCTGGCCCCGGTCTATTGTCGCCGCATGATGGCCAGGGTTACCCTGCCCGGCAAGTCGACAAGCGATATGCGTGGCACGGCATGCGCCAAGACGCTGCGCGAAGAAGATTTTGGGAGAGAACGAATGACCTGGCAGCCCGAGCTTGACGAGCTTCGCGAACGCGAACGCATGGCCTACCAGATGGGCGGGCCGGACAAGGTCAAGCGCCAGCACGACGCCGGACGGCTGACGATCCGCGAACGGATCACCGAGCTGGTCGATCCCGGCAGCTTCCACGAGGTGGGCGCCATCGCCGGCAAGGCCAGCTATGACGGCGACAACAAGCTGGTCGATCTGTTGCCGTCCAACTGCGTGATGGGCCGTGCCCAGATCGACGGGCGGCCGGTCGTGGTGTGCGGCGACGACTTCACCGTGCGCGGCGGCTCGGCGGACGCGACGATCAAGGAAAAGCCGCTGATGGCCGAGCAGATGGCCGAGGCGCTGCATCTGCCGATCGTGCGCTTCATCGAGGGCTCGGGCGGCGGCGGTTCGGTGAAGACGATCGAGATAACCGGCCGCGCCAATCTGCCCGGCGGCATCTCCGCCGGCACCGAGGCGTTCCACTTCACCACCAACAATATGTCGATCGTTCCCGTGGTCGGGCTCGGCCTGGGCTCGGTCGCCGGCCTCGGCGCCGCGCGGCTGGTCGCCAGCCATTACTCGGTGATGACCAAGCCCACATCGGCGATGTTCGTCGCCGGGCCGCCGCTGGTGGCGCGCACCGGGCAGCATCTGTCAAAGATGGAGCTGGGTGGCTGGGAGATCCAGACCAAGGCCGGCGGCATCGACCATGCGGTGGATACCGAGGAAGAGGCGTTCGAGTGCGCGCGCCGGTTCCTGTCGTATCTGCCCTCGTCGGTCTACGACGTGGCGCCGCGCGGACCGCGCACCGACGATCCGGAGCGGCGCGAGGAATCGCTGTTCAACGTCATTCCGCGCGACACCCGCAAGGTCTACCGCATGCGCCCGATCGTCGATGCGGTGGTGGACAAGGGCAGCTTCTTCGAGATGGGCAAGATGTTCGGCCGCTCCATCATCACCGGGCTGGCGCGCATCGACGGACTGCCGGTGGCGGTCATGGCGTCCGACCCGTATTTCTACGCCGGCGCCTGGACGGCGGACACCTGCAACAAGGTGATCCGGTTCGTCGATCTGGCGGAAACCTTCCACATCCCGGTGGTCTATCTGGTCGACTGCCCCGGCTTCCTGATCGGGCTGGACGCGGAGAAATCCGCCGTGATCCGGGTTGGCACGCGCGCCATGGCGGCGGTGAACCAGACCACCGTGCCCTGGTGCACCGTCATCGTGCGCAGCTCGTTCGGCGTGGCCGGCGCGGTGCATCAGCCCGCCGGGCGTTTCGCCGTGCGCTATGCCTGGATCAGCGCCCGCTGGGGCTCGCTGCCGCTGGAGGGCGGGATCGAGGCCGCCTATCGCCAGGACATCGCCGATGCGCCGGACCCGGTGGCGAAGCAGAAGGAGATCGAGGTCCGGCTGAACAAGCTGCGCTCGCCGCTGCGCACGGCGGAGGCGTTCTGGGTCGAGGAAATGATCGACCCGCGCGACACCCGCAAGCTGCTGGTCGAGTTCGCGCGCCTGGCCGAACCGCTGCGCAAGCCGGGCCCGACCGGGTTCGGCATGCGACCATAGACCGACAACCGGCCGACAAACGCAGGACCTGCTCGCCTACCTACTTGAGAGTGGCGAGGTAGGCGATCAGGTCCGCGCGTCTTGCAGGGTCCTTCAAACCGCCAAACGTCATCTTCGTGCCTGGAACCACCGATTGCGGCGATTCCAGGTACTTGGTCAATGTTGCCTCGTCCCAGGTCAGATCAGCGGTCCTGTAAGCATGGGAGTAGGCATAGCCCGGCACGGAAGCTGACTTGTGCCCGAAGACACCGAACAGGGTCGGCCCGATTCTGTTCCGGCCCGGCAGCACGGTATGACAGACGCCGCAATGCGCCAGAAAGGCCGAGCGGCCAGCCGCGGGATCGCCCGCCGCGGCAACCGGACCGGGTACGGCCGACAACAACGCACCGCCGAGCGCGACGATAAGACGCAGACGGGCGCGAGACCCGAAAGCCGCCCAGACCTGACCCCGACTCGTTCGACGCATGCGACCAATTACCAGCAGGTACCTTGCCGCACGGATAGTGGTCGATCACCAGCACCGAGGAAAGGGGTTTCCGGGGCGCCGCCTGACCTTGGCGAGCACCCCGGCACCTCTTGCTCCACGCCGCCCGAGGGCGTGCGGTTTCCGATCAGAACGCCACCCACGCGAACAGGTAGAGCGTGTTGTTGTCAGCAGCATTACGCCCGGCGCCGTCATAGTTGGACGTGGCACCGTTGAACTTGGTGTAATAGATGTACTGCAACCCGATCTTGGCATTGAGCCACGGCCAGAACGACGGGCCGCCATGGTTGAAGGGCATGTAGTCGATCTCGCCGATCCAGCCCGACGAGTTGGGACTGCCATTCGCCGACGTGCTGCCATAGAGACCGGCGTCGGTGTTTCCATCGACCTGGAAGTAGCCGACCGTCCCACTGTAGGTCTGGTTGTAAGAATAGCTGGCCTTGGCATTGAAGCTGCGCAACGTGTTCGTCTGGTTGGACGAATTCCCCAGCGCGGAGGATGCGCGGAGGTCCTGGT
>PKWQ01000432.1 GCA_003133265.1 Acetobacteraceae bacterium | reverse complement strand
TCGGCGACCCCTGAAACGACGCACTACCCCATGGCCAAGGCTTGCCTCCTGGCAGGCAAACACGTCTTTCTGGAAAAGCCGATTGCCATCGAACTTGCGGAGGCAGACGAGTTGATCGCCATTGCCAAGCGCAACAAGCTCAAATTCAGCATTGGCTACTCGCAGCGCTTCAATACTAAATTCGCCTATGTGCGCCGCAGCATTCGGGACGGGTCGATTGGCACGCCGGTCAGTGCCCTGGTATCGCGTCACATCAGCCGCAGCCTGGGCAAGAAAATCACCGGACGCACGAAGCTCTCACCCGCTGCGATGGAATCCACTCACGACCTTGACTTTGTGCTTTGGTGCCTCGAGCCAGCTAAACCCGTCCGTGTCTACTCCCAAAACAACTACGGAACCCTCCGGGCGACGACAGGTGCGCAGGTCCCGGACTTGCAGTGGCTCAACGTAACAATGGACAACGGCGTGTCATTCGTGGTCGGTGGAGGCTGGAGCCTACCTCCGGGCTACCCAAACTTTTCAAGCACCTGGATCGAAATGGTCGGGACCGAGGGGGCCGTCTTTGTAGACGACAGCCATCGCGACGTCGTCATCAACACAATGAAAGGTGGGATGCAGTTGCCAATGTCGACGATGCCCGGCGAACAGGTCGAGCATGTATATGCCGGCCCGATGGTGGCCGAAACTCTGCACTTCCTTCATGCCGTCGTTCGTGACGAACCTGTCATGGTGACCCCGGAACATGCCCGCATGGTGATGGAGCTTTACATGGCCGCTGACCTTTCGGCCGAAACCAATTGGCCCGTCACCCTGCCGCTCAAGATTGACCAACCGGCGCTGGCCCTGGCGGCTGAGACCGAACGCGACAAGCATCATGAAAACCTGAAGCCTCGATCCTCTAAAAAACTTAAAATTTGCACTCATTCTCCTTGACATTAAATATTCGATCGATCATTATCGTTGTTCGGCAGATATTAGATTAACAATACGTGGTACTTCTCTTTTGGAGGATTGATTAATGGCAAACTTTGGTACGGTGGGAATGGATTGGCAGCAACGCGTCAATTGGGACAGAATGCGCAACTACCGCCTTGAGCGGGCTCGGGAGCGCATGAAAGCCCACGGCCTTGGCGCGATGCTGCTGATGTACGACGAGAACATTCGTTACGTCACTGCAACACTCACTCCGGGTTGGTGCAAACTTAAACCCGGTCTGCGTTACGCATTGCTGTGCGGAGACGATGCACCGGTCATATTCGAGCAAGGCGACGTCGGCTTCCAACTCGAGCGGCACAATCCGTGGATCCCGAAAGAGAATATCCGTCACGCTTTCCCCTGGATCAAGGGCGCGGCAGGACCAGCCTCGATCTCGCAGGTCACGAAGTTCACCAACGCTATCGTGCAGGAAATGAAGAAGAGCAATGTTTCCGGGATGAAACTTGGCGTCGATTTCGTCGACATCAACATGATCCAGGTCTTCAAGGACGCAGGCGTCGATTGGGTCGATGGCATGACCCCGATGATGGAGGCGCGCGCCATCAAGAACGTCGACGAGCAGGAATGCATGCGCATGGTCGGCGCCATCGGCGATGCCGCGCACTGGGAGTGCATGAAATTCCTCAAGCCAGGGCTCACCGAGAATCAGGTGACGGCGCACATCATGGAATTCCTATATAACATCCCGGGCATGGAGGACGTCGAGGACGTTATCGTGTCCTCGGGACCCAATACCTGGCCGAACTGGCGCAACTTTTCCGACCGCATCATCAAGCCGGGCGATATCGTTTTCAT
This sequence comes from Acetobacteraceae bacterium, assembly GCA_003133265.1. Taxonomy (GTDB): domain Bacteria; phylum Pseudomonadota; class Alphaproteobacteria; order Acetobacterales; family Acetobacteraceae; genus PALSA-911. Next base: position 3,870 of record PKWQ01000432.1, on the reverse strand, counting down.
CGATCTGGCGGCGCTCACCTGGAACGGCTACAAGTCCTGCTACTACCGCACCTACTGCGTGGGCAAGGAACCGTCGCAGGAGCAAAAAGACGTCTACGCGATAGCGCTCAAGTGGCTCTACGACGCCATCAAGACGGTGAAAGTGGGCGCCACCACCAAGGACATCGCGTCCCAATGGCCTTCCGCCCAGAAAACCTGGGGCTACGAGGACGAAGACCAGGCGGCGGCGAACCTCTGGGGCCACGGTCTCGGCCTGGCGCAGTACGACACGCCCGTGATTTCGCGCATCTGGTCGCTCGACTTCCCGGTCGAGATCAAGCCCGGCATGGTATTCGCGCTGGAGACCCAGCACGGCAAGATGTATGAATGGGGCGTGCGCATCGAAGAGATGATGATCGTGCACGAGGACAAGATCGAGCTGATTTCGGGCTTCCCGGTCGAGCAGATCACCGTCGTCGATCCGCAGCCGGGCTATTCCCGCTTCATCAAGTATTAGCCACCCCCTCCGTCCCACACGCTTCCGTGTGGGACGGAGATCGCAGCATCGTAAAAGGCACCATGGAACAACTCGTTTTTCCGATGACGGCGACGGCGGCATCGGACGCCGACCGGGTCGGGCCCAAGGCTGCCAACCTCGCGGCGCTTGGGGCTGCCGGCTTGCCCATCCCCGATGGCTTCTGCATAGCCGCGGCCGCCTACCGCGTCCAACTGGCGTCCCTGGGGCTGGATCTGACGGCACGCCGCGGCACCAACGACGCGGAGGTCATGGCTGCGCGCCGGCAGGCGATCGCAATCAGGCTGGGCCTGCTCTCCCAGCCTATCGTGCCGGAAATTCTCGAGCCTCTGCTCGCCTCGCGGCAGGCCCTCCTCGAGCGGACAAACGGGGCCCCCATAGTGGTGCGCTCCTCTTCGCTCGTCGAGGACCGGTTCGGCTCAAGCTTCGCGGGCCAGTTCGAGAGCTATCTCGGCCTGGACAACGAGGCCGACTTCCTCACCGCCGTGCGCGCCTGCTGGGCGGCCCTCTGGTCACCGCGCATACTGCGTCACATGATGAACCATGACGCGAGCCCGGCGGACACGGCCATGGGCGTCCTCGTTCAGCCGCTCGTCGCCGCGCGCGCCTCCGGCGGCGGATTGAGCCGGACAGCCGACGGGGAAATGATGCTCAGCGCGACCTGGGGGTTGGGTTCGGCGATCGCCCAGGGCGAAGTCGTGCCCGACCGTTATGCGCTCTCCGCAGACGGGAAACTCTTAAGCAGCGAGGCCGGACGCAAGAACCATAGCGTCGGCTGCCAGCACCACGGCGGCGCGGGAACCCGGGTCTTGAGCGGCGATGTCGTCTGGGAGATGTGCCTCAATCATGACCAGGCGGTCGAACTCGGGGGCTATCTGGGCAAGGCCGAGGAGCTCATGGGCATGCCCGTGGAAATCGAGTGGTCGAAGGACGATACCGGATTCAAGCTGCTCCAGTCACGCCCGCTGCATTTGGAGCCGGCCCATGTGCCGGACGAGATTTGGCTGCGCCACCCGGCACTTAAGGGTCAGCCGGCAGGCGTCGGATGGGGGGCCGGCCGCGCCTGCGTCGTCAATTGCGAATGCGAGTTGTCGCGCGTCGGGCCGGGCGATATCCTGGTGACCAAGGTCGCGGGGCCGGCACTGAGCCGTATTCTGACCCGCGTCGCCGGCGTCGTCGCGGAACTCGGCGGCAGTACTTCCCATCTGGCCTCGCTCGCTCGCGAACGAGGGATCCCCATGGTCCTGGGCGTGCTCAATGCAACCCAGCGCATACCGGACGGCAAACACGTGGCCGTCGATGGGGTTGCCGGCATCGTGCGGTGGATGCCTTGACGCGACCGCGCATATATATCACCCAGCCTGTGGCCCGGAGCGCGATCGAACGGCTGCGCGCAGTGGCCGATGTCGAGTGGAACCAGGATCCATTGCGTATCCTGGATAAGGATGCGCTGTGCGCGGCCGTCGGCAAGCACGACATCCTGTTCTGCCTTCTTCATGATCGGATCGACCGCGAAGTGATTGCGGCGAACCCGCATCTGCGGGCCATTGCCACGATGAAAATCACGCCCTCCGACATCGATGTGAGCGAGGCGACCGTACGGCGCATTCCGATTACGGTAATCCCGGCCATAGTGACCGAAGCGACCGCCGATATCCACTGGGCACTTCTGCTGGCCGTTGCGCGTCGCGTGGTTGAAGGCGATCGTCTGGTGCGAGAAGGAATTTTCCCGGGGTCTCAGTCGTCCTATCTCGAAGCGGCGATGGTGTCCGGCAAAGTACTGGGCCTCGTGGGAGGTGGCGGCCGCATCGGCCGCGCGGTCGCGCGGCGCGCACGCGGCTTCGGGATGCGGGCGCTCTACTGGGGGCCCCGCCGTCTCCCAGAAAGCGACGAGCAAGAATCCAGCCTCACCTATGTAAGCCTGGAACAAGTCCTCGCCGAGGCCGACTTCGTGTCGCTGCATTCGCCGCTGAGACCGGACACCTACCACCAGATCGGCGCACGAGAACTCGGCCTGATGAAGCCGACGGCCTTCCTCATCAACACGGCGAGGGGAGCGATCGTAGACGAGGTCGCCCTTTCCGTAGCCCTGGCCGAACGTCGCATCGCCGGCGCCGGCCTCGACGTGTTCGAGGATGAACCGCACGTCACACCGGCGCTGCTGAAACTGACCAACACTGTTCTGACACCCCACCTGGGTAGCGCCGTCACCGAACTCCGCGAGACGATGGCCCATTTCGTGGTGGACAACATTCTGGCAATACTGAACGGCCAGCAGCCGCCCAATTGCTGCAACCCGGAAATTTATGCCACGGCAAGCTAGATCCGTGTCCCGGTAACGAACGCTCGGCATTGTCAGCGAAGAAGCGCGGAGCCCGCAATGCTTTTGAGACTTATCGCACGAAAAGGAGAAACGGAATGACTGTAGAGACTAAGGTTGTCGTCACCGACTATGTATGGGAATCCCTGGACGTAGAAAGAAAAATACTCGAGGGACGGGCGAGCCTGGTGCCGCTGCAAACAAAGAAGCCCGAGGAGTTCCTGATGCAGGCGGCAGATTGCGACGCCCTGCTTAACACCTACGCGGGACCCATCACCGGTGATGTGATTGCCAAAATGCCGAAATGCAAAATCATTGCACGCTATGGAATCGGGGTGGATACCATAGATCTCGACGCGGCGACCGCAGCAGGCATTATCGTCACGAACAATCCCTCCTACTGTGTCGAGGAGGTCGCCGAAGACGCGATGGCGCTATTGCTCGCATGTGCCCGCAAAGTCGTTTTTTTCGATCGACTGGTACGTCAGATGCGCTGGGAGGTCACACCCGGCAAACCCATCTTCCGCGTGGCGGGAAGCACCTTGGGGCTGGTGGGGTTCGGCAACATCTCAAGACAGGTGGCGATACGTGCGGCAGCCTTCGGCATGCGCGTACTCTTCGTCGACCCCTACATCCAGCAGGGACAGTTCAGCGCTCCCGGGACGAAAGTCGAATTTGACGAACTTCTCCGTGAGTCGGATTTCGTTTCACTTCACCCGCCTCTCACGCCGCAGACGCGAAAGATAATGAACGACGCAGCGTTCTCGAAGATGAAACCGACGGCCTTCCTCATCAATTGCTCGCGCGGCCCTATCGTGGACAGCGAAGCGCTCATTCGGGCCCTGGATGCGAAGACCATCGCCGGCTGTGCGCTCGACACGACTGACCCGGAACCGCTTCCCAATCCCCATCCTCTGCGCGACAGAGACAATGTCATCATTAATCCGCACGCTGCCTGGTATAGCGAGCAGGCCATGGCGGGGCTTCAGGCCGGAGCGCCGAACGAAGTTCGACGCGTGCTCTCCGGGGAATGGCC
>PKWQ01000017.1 GCA_003133265.1 Acetobacteraceae bacterium | reverse complement strand
TTGTCCCGCGTCGCCAGCCACAGCGCCATCGCGCAGCCTTCCAGCACGAAGGCCAGGAACATCGTCTGCTCGCGCCCGATCCGGTCGGAGACGAAACCGAAGAACGGCCGTGTCAGCCCGTTGGTGAAGCGGTCGATGGTCAAAGCCAGCGGCAGCGCCGCCATGCCCCAGACCATCACCTTGGTGATGCCGAAATCCGTGGCGAATGCCGCCATCTGCGACGTCACCATCAGGCCCGACATCGACATCATCGTCATCATCACGAACATCAGCCAGAAGACCGGCGTCTTCAGCATCGCTCTCGTTTCGGTGCCGCTGCCCGATGCCGCCTCGATTCTTGCCGCCGGTGGTGCCTTCAGTCCCAGCGCCGCCGCCAGCCCCACCGCGGCGAAGATCAGCCCGAAGCGCCACAGCGTCGCCTGATGGCCGACTGCGGCGATGCTGTCGGAGATCGGGAAGGTGGTAACGATCGCCCCCATGCCGTAGCCGGCCGCCACCACCCCGGCAGCGAAGCCGCGCCGGTCGGGGAACCAGCCCACCATCTGGCCGACGACGCCGATATAGACGATGCCGGTCCCCAGTCCGCCGATCAGCCCGTAGGTCAGATAGAGCCCGAGCAGCGACGTGACCTGCGAGGCCAATACCCAGGAAAGCCCGCTCAGCACGCCGCCCAGCGCAATGAGGTTGCGCGGTCCGAACCGGTCCACCAGGTAGCCCTGGAACGGCGAGAAAAAGGTTTGCAGCACGATCAGCAGCGAGAATGTCACCTGCAACGCCGCCGGCGCCGCGCCGAGCGTGCTGCCGAGCGGCTTGGTGAACAGCGTCCAGACATATTGCGGCGAGGAGATCGCCATCATGCACACCAGCCCCAGCAGCAGCTGGAACCAACGCGTCTCGGGACGGATACCAGCCAGGGGGTCGGCGGTGAAAGCGATGGCGGTCATTCTTAGCCCCTCTTTCGATCAGTTGCATGGCTGAAGGAAGGGCTAGCAAGATCAAGGCCAAGAAAATCGCCCAATAAATATGCATTATGATGAAAATACGCGCATATTAACGCCAAAACATTTGAATTTTGATCAATTCAAAGGCATTCGAGCCGTGGTTGCCCTTGCGCCGGGCCTCGGCGACACTCCGCCACCCGCGTCCAAGCGGCAACGGAGGAACATATGCCAATCGATTTCCACACCTGGAACACCCCCAACGGCCGCAAGATCAGCGTGGCGCTGGAAGAGATGGGGCTGGCCTACACCGTTCACCCCGTCAACATCAGCAAGGGCGAGCAGTTCAACCCGGACTTCCTGAAGATCAGCCCGAACAACCGCATTCCCGCCATCGTCGATCCCGACGGCCCCGGCGGCACGCCGATCAGCGTCTTCGAGTCCGGCGCCATCCTGCTGTATCTCGGCGAGAAGACCGGCAAGTTCCTGCCGAGCGATCTGCGCAAGCGCGTTCCGGTATTCGAATGGCTGATGTGGCAGATGGGCGGCTTCGGCCCGATGCCCGGACAGGTGCATCATTTCCTGCAGGTGGAGAACGAACAGGACCGCCGTTACGGCCTGGAGCGCTATATGAAGGAAACCAAGCGCCTGTATGGCGTGCTCGACCGGCGGCTGGCGCTGGTCGAGTATGTCGCCGGGGAGATCTCGGTCGCCGATTTCGCCATCCTCGGCTGGGCCTGGCGGCACGAGCGCCATCAGGTCGACCTTGCCGAGTTCCCCAACGTAAAACGCTGGTACGAGCAGATCATGGCCCGCCCGGCGACCAAGCGCGGCTTCGACGTGGCGTTGAGCTAGCAACGAAGGGGCGTCGTCGAAACCTGGCCCGGGGAGCCGGGCCAGGCATTTGACGCTGCCCCGGTCAGGCCCTACAAACAGCGTGCAAACGCCGTGTCCGGCCCCTTCGGGGGCTGGTTGCGTCCTCCCGGCGGAGGGGTGGCCGAGTGGCTGAAGGCGGCGGTTTGCTAAACCGTTATAGGGTGTCAAGCCCTATCGTGAGTTCGAATCTCATCCCCTCCGCCAGTCCATTTTTTTCAATGATTTCAAAGACTTACATCTGTTTCGGTCGAATGTTTTGACCAACGATTTAACCAACGTTTGCCCAACGCCATAGGTTGACCCCCGAAGCGGCGTTTGAGTGGTCGATGGTCAGGTCCCGATATCCCTATTTGGTTCAGCAACGCCGCCGCTGGTTTGTGCGGATGGTGGTGCCTGCTGATGTGCGAGACATCATCGGTCAAGCCATTTTCAAGGTGCCGACGGGCCGCACCGACGAGCACCGAGCGGCGACCGTGGCGCCCCAGATCGTCGCCGAGCTACAGGAGCGGATCAGGACCGCTCGTGAGGCAGGGCGGCGGCTCGAACAGGTCACGGCAGAGCAGCTTGCCGAACGATACCGGGCTGAGCGGGAATCGGACCCCGAGCGGGCTGAGATCACCAAGGTCACCGATATCATCAATTTCGTGCTCACAACGCACGGACACAAATGGGTGGATCACGCCAGACAGGTGCGGGAGGCTGGCTACGACGTTCACGCAGCCCTCCGGCTGCTGCCGGGCGGCGCGGCTGCGGCCCAGGCGGCTGACCGCATCACCGGTCACGCCACCCCGCTGCTGACGTATCTCGAACGATGGAATCTATGCATTCCTATACCGATACATCTCTATGCATATGCAACTTATCTATGTATTAAAAGAAAGATGCATAGAGATACCCTGCTCCGGCTTGCGCCGTCGCTTCGGTTATCTTTTCCATCATTTTGCTCCGCAGTACATCGAAGAAAGCCGCCGTGGTCGCCTTCGTACGAAATCGCCTGGAAGTCGAGGCCCGGCTGCTGCGGCGAAGGCTGCGCCGTCGCCTTGCATCCGTCCCGTGACCGGCACTCGCTGGCGGCTCACTTCGTTCGCGTTGCTCCTTTGGTCCCATATGTCTTCGACTGGTTTTGCTGTCGACAAGAAGGGATGTTGAAGCACCAGCCGTCGTCGAAGCCGAACACAGTTTGAGCCGGGGCTGGAGCCCTCGTGGTCGATGTCGGCCAAGGCACCCGCCCGGCTGGTCGAAGGTCGGGGACAGTATGATGCCGCCCGCCGAGAACCTGCCCACCGGTGGCTCAAGGAGGGCTGTACACGGCTTTGATCCGATTTCGGGTAAGTGGATCACGGCTGAGTTCATCGTTCTCCTGGCAGCTCGTGGCGGCACGACAACCGAAGATCGTGCGCCACCATCTCCACCACGATCAGGAACCGCGCTATTATAGCCATTAGCCGGCCCCTGGAGACCCACGATGTTGACGATCTCGGAGCAGCGTTATCAGGAGATTCGGCGTGAGGTGATGCGTCGCCGTCTCGAAGCCAAGATCGAGAAGATCATGGCTGAACAATGCTCGATGACCTTCACGAACATCGATGCGTTTTTGAACCATCTGGATGAGCAACCTGTGGATCGTCCTGCACGGTCGTCTCGTAAGCGTCCGTGATCGCTGGCGGGACGATATAATGCACCTGCTGCTCATAATCATCCTGCTGTGCTTGATATTTCCCGTCTGCGCACGGTTCGTTCGCTCCATGTTTTCGGTGATATTCTGGTTGATCGTCGTGTCAGCGGTGCTGGGAATGTTCGGTGCATTCTCAGATTGATCGTCGTCATGATGCTATCGGACGATCCATGGCGATCCCGAACAGCCGAGATCGAAATAGACGATCATACGGGGGATAAATATTACCGTCATCCCGGATAGGAACCATCATGAACACGCCAATTATTTCTCCAAAGCACGATCCCGAAACTCATCCCTGGATCGTGCAACTATTTTTCCGAAATCCTTATTCGGATGTCCTTGGATTACGTGACAAACCCGTGGGATATTTGTCATTCCGAACTCGTGCGATTGCCAGAAGGGTGGTGAGCAAATGGAAATCTGAAGTCCTGTCTGTAGCGTCGCCACGCCATCGGTAATAGGACGGACAGCCGCCACCAGTCCGACGTCGAGATTGCCATCGGCTAGGCCATAGGCACAAGTGAGCGGATGCCAGCACGCCCACGACGCCGAATAAATACCAGCATGACTCCCAACGTATTGAGCCTTACCTCTAACTTAGTGGCCAACTTTGTGACGGTCGTGGTTCCGGCGCGCAGGTGGGCGTGGTACCGCACCGAAGTCAGTCATCATCTGACCGTCGATAAAATCATCGAATATCGCGACCGGTTCCGGCGAGAACTGTCTCGGCACGGCGAGGGGCGTTGTCTCGACTGCGTCGAAATCGATGCGCTGGGCAACTGGCGGATACATTTCTTTCCGCTCAACGAGGAAGTGATCTTGATCCTTGAAAATGCCGAAAAGAAGTTCTTGGAGGTGGCGTGGGGCATGGGCGAAGCCGCCAGCTTCGATCCCAAGGAATTCGTCGCATCCCGCCTCGCCCATCTTGAAAAGCAGGGGCGACTCAGAGGGCGAGACCCATGGCGGCTGGAGGATTCACCGTAATCGGCGGCACGACGATCTCAGCTATTTCGCCATGGTCGGCTGGCCTCACTCTGAGGGATTACCCCGACACGCTCCGCGAGCCTGCTCGGACTTGGTGCGGAGCGTTGCGGCGGGCCGACCGCCAGAAATCGGAATTACACCACACGCTGTGGCGTCAGTGTCGCCGACGAGGATCAGGTGTCCTACGCCTCTGTGTGTCCTTCGGTGCTGGTTGAGCGCCGTGTTCCCGCCAAAAGGCGTATATGCCCAAGACGCATTCCGGGATGATGTCAGCACCGTGTTCGAACAGGTCCTCAACCTCATCCTCCCGAAGCGGGCGCGACCCGAGCGGGGGATTATCGGGGTCGTCCGCGCCCAGCACCAGCATCGGCATCATCAGAATCCGAGCTCCCTTGTGTCGGATCAGCGGCTCCCACGCCTTGGGCCTGAGCTTCACTGCGTCCATGAACACAGCCGCCCAGTCGGAGACGATCACCTGACCCTCTCGACCTTCCCAAAACACCGGATTGAACTCGTCGATGCCGGCATCGAGTTCTGCGATGATCTGGTTGTAGCGCGCCATGATAATGCCGAGGACGACCTTGGCTTCGTCGATGTCGGCGAAGTCCGGTTCATCACCGCCCCAGATGATCGGCAACCACTCGGACGGCATGATCAACTCAGGACCGACGATGATACCGGTCAAAAATCCGTCGAGATCAGACAGCCCCATGGAATTCTCGGGGGCACGATCTAACAGCAGGAATTCGTCGAGGGCTTCCAGATCGGCCTGTGTGGTCCAGGAGGGCATGGTAGCCATGGTCGAAGATGCTCCGTTGGCGGCATGCGGCGACATTGGCGGGGGTGATCACCGCCGGGATTATACCCAGCATTGCCTTCGAATGCTTATCTGCGCAATCATCGCAAGTCGAACGGCGTTCGGGCAACGGGTAATCGGGCGTCTCATTAATGGAGCCTACCTTGGAAAGTATATCGACTTACATTTTCAGGGCATCACTGAAGCCTAGACTGTATCGTGATATCGAGATTGGGAATGACGCATCGCTCGCAAAATTTGCTGATGCGATTGTAACGGCGTTTGATTTTGACTCAGACCATGCTTACGGATTCTTTAGCAAGCTGACCGGAAATATCTATCAATCGCCTGTGCGGTATGAACTTTTCGCTGACGTGGACAGTGGTGGAACAGCCCGGAGTGTGAAGCGCACCAAGGTCAGACAGGCATTTGCCAGTGTTGGGAGCAAGATGCTGTTCCTCTATGACTACGGCGACGAATGGCGCTTTAAAGTTGAGGTCATTGGTTTGGGAGAGAAGGTTCCGAAAGCTCAATATCCCAAGACGGTCGCGACAATGGGCAATGCTCCTGCACAATATCCCGATCCCGATGAAGACGACTAATGCCGTCAGGCAACCGTTATCCATCCCCGTCGGTACCCTCCTGCATGGCGGCGAGAACCATCGCCCTGACGGCTTTCTGGAAGTCCCTGCGGCTGTTGATCGCCCAAAAGTCGTCCGACCATACGGCCTCATGAGCGGCGTCGATCATCATCTCAGTCGGTCTCGCCAACGGTTTCATGGCTGCCAAAGCGAGACGCCGGTATCGGGCAGGATCGGCGCGCAGATCGCCACCATCAGCCTTGGCAATGGCCTCAGCGATCTGATCGATCATGAGTGTGGCCTTGGCGTTGGGTTGCTTGGGCATCATCGGTCCCCAATTCATGGTCCTCAATTCACTCGCTGTCGCCACGGTTCTTGTCTTCCCGTGGGAGGAGCACCAGAAGTCCGACACTGCCAACGGCAGCGAACGCAGCACCGTAATAGAACACCGCAACATGGCCGACGCGATCCCATAGCAGTCCGGCCACGACGCTGGCCACGAGTTGCAGCAGACCAACGGTGGTGCTGTACCAGCCGATGCCGCTGGCGCGCAGGTGTTCCGGTACGAAATCCGCTGCGAACGCTTTGCCGACAGCGCGGAATATCCCCTGATATACTCCATAAAGGACAAACAGCGCGGCGATTAGAAGGATGTTATGCGCCAAGGCAAAGCCGAGATAGGCGATCAGGAAGATGACGAACGAGGCGAGCAGGATATTCTTTCGGCCCCACGTGTCGGAAAGCGACCCCGCCGGATAGGAAATCAGCGCGGCCACCAGATTAAACGCCGCGTAGATCAGGATAGTCGTTTCGAGAGAGGCGCCGATATCCTGTGTCCGCAGGATCAGAAACGCGTTGCTGGAGTTGCCGAGCCCGAACAAGGCGGTCACCAGAAGATATTTCCAGTAGCCTTTCGGAAACTGTCGCAGACTGACATCGATCTTCGATTTGGCGGCCACCGCCCCGGAACGCTCTTTCACCAGCAGGACCATGAAAAAGGCCAGCAGGCCGGGGATGATCGCCAGATAGAAAATGGCGCGGATGCCAACATGCAACGCATAGAGGAGGAAGACGGCCAGCAGCGGCCCGAGGAACGCGCCCGCATTGTCGCCAAGGCCCTCAAGCCCGAAGGCTTTGCCTCTGTCTTTCTCATCCGCCGAAGACGCGATGAGTGCATCGCGCGGCGCGGAGCGGATGCCGGTGCCAAGCCGGTCCAGCAACCGTGCGCCAAACACGCCTTGCCAGACCGTGGAAAGCCCCATCAGCGGCTTGGCGATGGCCGCCAAGAAATAGCCAGACAGTGCGATGGATTTTCGCTTTTGCAGCTTGTCAGACAGCGCGCCGGAAAAGCCCTGCACGATATTCTGGGTGGCTTGAGCGAAACCATCCACCAAGCCAACGATAGCTCCGCTTGCTTTTAGCGTTTGCGTCAGAAAGACCGGCAGAACCGGATAGAGCATTTCGGTCGAGATATCAGCGAATAAACTGGAGAAGGCGAGCAGGAACGTGTTCTTTGAAAGCCCGGGAAAGTATCGTTGGATCGCTGGTTTGGCCATGGATGACTTACCTTATCCGACATGTCCCAGATGGACGACCCGTCCAGCCAAATCTGAAGGCATGGTATCTTCGACGATCCGGTCCGGGAACGCCACCTTGAAGCTGGACTTGCCCCAGTTTAGTGGAGAGGCATTGGTTCAGTTTTTGCCTGCTTTTCGAACGGGGCTGGGCTTATGAAGTCGAGTGCGCAATGGCGCCGCAGAGTGGGTTTCGTGACGGTGACGCCTGTAACGCCGTGACCGCCATCAGCGGCTCAACCTCGGGCCGCAACGGCATCGTTCAATCGGTGAACGATAACATAAGCAATTGTCTATGCCGCCTCGCTGTCGGGGCCGACCTGCATCGACCGGCGAATGTTGATGATGCTCGCCGGTCCATCGCCTCGGTGGTAGTGCTGACGGCCATCGTGCGCCGGATGTCGGTGATCCTCCTTCTCGGCATTATGCGGAGAGTCGGTGGTGAAGCCGAGCAGCGTCCGGATCAATCCTGCAATGGACGACTACCCAGCACTTCGGCGGGCTCCAACCGGACGAGATCGAGACAAATCAGTGTACCGGAAATCGGATCCGTCCACAGCGATGTTACTACCTCAATTGCGTCGGAGAGCAAGCTCGTCGTGGCCAGCGTAACGTGTGGCATCCATGCGCCGATCTCGTAGTTGGAATGTAACCCTCCGCCGAAGACCGC
>PKWQ01000129.1 GCA_003133265.1 Acetobacteraceae bacterium | reverse complement strand
CGGCCGAGGCCTCGAGCCGCTCCACCCACGCCTTCAGCGTCAGCGCGTAGTGTGGCCGGAGGCGCTGGACATCGATGAGCTCGAAACCGACTCGTCTCGCGAACCCGATCGCGTCCTCGACCGTCACGAGCTCGCCGTCGGGGAAGACATAGCGCCCGACGAACCCGCCGTCGCCGAACCGCGTCCATCGCGGCCGGAGCCCGCCACCCGGGGACGTCGTCGCGATCCCGTGGTTGAGGAAGAGGCCGCCCGGTCGGAGCGCGCGGAACGCAGCTGCGAAGTACTCGCCGAGCCGCTCGCGCCCGACGTGCTCGAACATGCCGACCGAGGCGACCGCGTCGAACTGGCCGAGAAAACACAGATCGCGGTAGTCGCGGACGGCGACGCGCGCTCGGCGCTGCAGGTCGCACCGGCGGATCTCGGCCGTCGCCCATTCTGCCTGTACCGCGCTGAGCGTGATCCCGGTCGCCTCGACCGCGTAGTGCTCCGTGGCGTACGTTACGAGCGATCCCCAGCCGCAACCGATGTCGAGCAGCGTGTCGCCCGGACGCACTTGGATCTTGGTGAGTATGTGGTCGATTTTTTTCAACTGGGCGGCGGCCAAATCCTCCTCGCCATCTTCAAAATAGGCGCAGGAATAGACCATGTTTTCATCCAGCCAGAGCCCGTAAAAATCGTTGGACACGTCGTAGTGATACTGAATCGCCTGCGCGTCGTTTTCCTTGTTGTGCCGAAAACTGCGCGCCACGCGGGCGAACTTTCCTTCCAGTTTCAAGGTGCGCGCGGCCAGCGCATTGGCCACCGCAATGATGGCCTTGGCTTTGCCTTCCACCTCGATCTTGCCATTGACATAGGCATCGCCGAGGTTCGACAGTGACGGTTTCCAGAAGTATTTGAGCGCCGACACATGCGGCACGCGAATGATGACTTGCGGCGTTCCCTGGCTGAATTGCAGTTGTTGGCCATTCCATAGATCGAGCCGTAACGGCAATGCCGACTGACTGCGAATACGCTCCACCCATTGTTCCAGTCGCTTTTCCCAAAACATGATTCACCTCATTGCTGTGAAATGATGCATCGAACGGCTGGACGGGTTCGGTGCCGATACGGGTCGCACCGAATGACGCCCATGTGGAATTGCCTGCTATACGTTTTTTGGAACTGCAAATCAGACAACTATATTACCGGAAAAGTTTCATCAATGAAGTCGCCGCTCAATCGCCGGAACCACTGCACCGAAAGCAGTCTGCCATATTGAGCCGATCCGGCGTTGACATAAATCAAGGGGTAGGCATAAAAGCCGCACGTTGCCGCTTTTTCAGATGCTGCATCGACGCGAATGCAAGCGTGACCGGCGTATGCGGCAGCATATTTCGCAGGACCGAAAACAAGCACGGAAATTTTCTATATCGGTTTCAGTTGACATCGCGCATTTTGCAGCCCTCTTCCGCAAGCAGGCGAAGGCGAGCAGGAAAATTTATCCGGGCCCGGACATAATCGATGTTTGCGATAATTATGATAATATAACGCACATTGTACGTGCGTGTTGTGCGATCGAACGGCAGCACCGCGTCAGAATACGCCGAAAGAATCATGACCGCACTCATTGCTGCCGTACTCGTCTTGCTTTTCGGGGCCGGCATCTGTTTGCTGCCGTTGCGCAATGCCACCCGCGCCGGTGTCGGCATCCTCTCGCAACTGGTCGCCAGCGGGCTGGTATTGGGCACCGCGCTGCCGGTCCTGTTCGGTGCGCAGCATGTGGTGGGCGAACTGGCCTGGGCCTATCCGGTAGGAGCGTTGCGCGTCAGGCTGGACGCGCTCGGCGCTTTCTTCCTGGTCTGGTCGTTGCCGATGACGCTGCTTGGCGGCATCTACGCGGTCGGATACATGCGTCCGTTCTTCAACACGACGCGCCACCTGGGCGTGCACTACGCACTGCTCAACCTGACCTCCTTGTCGTTCGTGCTGGTATACACCGGCGAGCATGCGCTGGTTTTTCTGCTGGGATGGGAAATCGCCGCACTCGCCGCCTGGCTGCTGGTGATATGGGACTACACCAACCAGAAAGTGCGGTTTGCCGGGTTCAACTACCTGGTCTCAACGCATATCGGCCTGATCTTCCTCGTCGCCGCGTTCATGATCATGTACACGCACTCGGGGTCCTGGTTCCTGACCAATTTTGGCGCGTGGCTCAAGAACAACGGCGGCTCCGAGCGCAACGCCGTGTTTCTTTTGCTGGTCGCGAGCTTTGGCCTGAAGTCGGCCTTCTTCCCATTTCATTCCTGGCTTCCGCGCGCCCACGCGGCCGCGCCGGCCCACGTCTCGGCGCTGATGTCGGGAGTCATCCACAAGGCTGGGTTATATGCGTTGATCCGCTTTGTGCTGCTGATCGGCACGCCGGATGCGTGGATGGGATGGTTCCTGATCGGCTTCTCTGCGTGCTCGGCCCTGATCGGCGCATTGTATACGGTGGGGCAACGCGACCTGAAACGACTGCTCGGCTATTCGTCGACCGAGAATGTCGGCATCGCCGGGATCGGCTTCGGCGTCGGCTGCCTTGGCCTTAGCTGGGGGNNCCCTCGCTCGCTGCCCTCGGCTTCGCGGGCGGCCTGCTGCATGTGCTGAATCACGCTTTCTTCAAGTGCCAGCTATTTTATGCGGCCGGGGCCGTTTATCAGTCGACCCACACGGTCGACATCGAACGGCTCGGCGGGCTTGCGCGCCTGATGCCCTGGACCGCTGCCAGTTTCCTGATCGGCGGCATCGCGATCTCCGCGCTGCCGCCGCTGAACGGTTTCGCCAGCGAGTTTGTGATCTATTCAGGCCTGTTCAGCAACGCCGCGTCCGGCGTCTGGGCCAAGCTGGCGCTGGGCGTGGCCGGCGCCGTGCTGGCCTTCGTGGGCGCCGTCTCCGCATTGAGCATCACGCGCGCCTTCGGCGTCGCTTTTCTGGGTACGCCGCGCGACCCCCATGTCGCGCGCGGCACGGAGGCGAGCCGCTGGATGCTGGTGCCGATGGGCATCCACACGGCGGGCGCGATCGTGCTTGGGGTCCTGCCGGCAGTGGGCTTCATGCTGGTGCGCGGCCCCACCGAACTCGCAATGGGTCCGCTGTCCGCATCCGCAGCCGCCGTTCTGCCACCGATCGTCGACACGCTGACACGCATCGGCATGATATCGGGCGCACTCGTAGCCTCGATCGCCCTGGTCCTGTGGCTGCGATCGAAAGCGGCAGCCGCGCCGGCCGCCAGCCATGTGACCTGGAGTTGCGGCTATGCGGCGCCGAACCCGCGCATGCAATATACCGGCGCCAGTTTCTCGTCGGACTTCGGGGCCCGCTTCCGCGGCTTCATGATCCTGCTGCGCCGCAAGAAGTCTCCGGCCGGATACTTTCCGTCCGATAGCTACGTGATCACGGATTGCGTCGATGCGGTGGAGCGGCGCCTGTTCTCCGTCATCAGCCGCGGCGACGCTTCGGCCGCCGACCTCTCCGCCAAATTGCGTGAAGACGATCCGCGGGTCGCCTTCGCGGCCGGCCTGGTCGCCGTCATCGTGATCGGCGGCCTGGTGCTGCTGGTCGTCCTCGCCCTCATCATCGCGGCGGCACGGCGGTCGAAGCGCAGTCGCCGGGAGTCGCTCGACATCGGGGAGCTGTCGCGGCTCGACCGCGAGAACGACCCGCTCGGCCTCCTCGGCGGTCCCGACGGGCTGCCCGCGCTGCCTGCGGGGATGTCACCCGTGCCCGCTGCGCCCGACGCCGTCACCGTCAAGCGCGCCGAGATCTCGGCGCTCGCCGACGCGCAGCCGGCTGAGGTCGCCGACCTGCTGCGCGGGTGGCTCGCCGCGCCGAGCAGCCGGCGCTGATGGCCACCCTGACCGGTACGCAGAAGGCCGCCATGCTGCTCCTGCAGCTCGGCCGGGACCGTGCCGCACGCGTCATGGCACAGCTCGAGGTCTCGGATATCGAGGAGC
>PKWQ01000403.1 GCA_003133265.1 Acetobacteraceae bacterium | reverse complement strand
CGTGCGCCGTCGATCCGGTCAGCGCGCGCCAGCGGGCGCGGAACTCCGGGTTCAGCTTCTTGACGAACGAGGTCACCTTCGTAATGGCGATCGAGCGCAGGTTGAAGCGCCCGACGTCGGGATGCTCCAGCACCTCGATCGCGTTGTCCGCCAGCACGTAGCTATGGTTTACCTTGTAACGATCGACGGCGGTCATGTAGGCGATCGGGTCCCAGCGCGTCAGCAGCACCAGGGTAGCGCCAGCATAGATCGGGAAGATCAGGCCCATGTCCTCCCCGGCGATCCAGAACAGCGGCATGAAGCAGAGCGTGATGCTGCTCCGCTCCATCTCCACCACCATCGGCATCCCGGTCGCGGCGGTGTACAGCATGTCGCGCTGGGTATGCACGCAGCCCTTGGGCATCCCCGTGGTGCCGCCGGTATAGTTCAGCGCCGCCAGCGCATCGAGGTCGATCTCCACCGGCGGCGGCGCGGCCGTGACCACGGCGAGCGCCTCCATCAGGTCGACCGCGCCGGAGCACGCGCGCTTGGCCTCCGTCACCATCGGCGGCAGCGGTATCGTCGGCTGGTCGGGCAGCATGTCGCACAGGCTGGTGGTGAAGATCAGCTCGATGCCGGTCTGCCCGCGCACCTCCTGCACCAGGTCGTACAGCTGATCCAGCGCCACCAGGGCGCGCGCGGCGCTGTCCTTCAATTCGTAGGCCAGCTCCATCTGCTTGAACATCGGATTGACCGGCACATGCACCGCGCCGAGTTTCATCAGTCCGAAGAAGACGATGTGGAACTGCGGGCAGTTTTGCATAAAGACGGCGACGTGATCGCCCTTGCCGATGCCTCTGGAGGCGAGCAGTGCGGCGAACCGGTCGCTCAGCCGATCGAGTTCGGCGTAGCTGATCTCCCTGCCGTAATAGATGATCGCGGTCTTGTCCGGCTGCACGCGCGCCCATTCGCGCAGCGTGTCGCCCAAAGCCATATCGCCGAACGGCTTCAGTTCCGTGCGCGGCACCGACGCGGGCCAGTTCCGCAATTGCCGCGCGGCCACATCGGCGAGATACGCACTTTCGTCGATCATCCGGGACGCTCCCTTATATTTGCTCTTATGGCGCCAGCGCGGCGCCGATCTGTTTGCCGACATCGTCCAGCGCGGGCAGTTTCCAGCACAGTTCGGCGACACGCGCCGCTTGTGCCGCCGGAATGCTCCGCACCGCCTGGGCAAGGAATTTCTCCTGCAACTCCGCGTCCGTCAGTTGCCGCGTCAGGCTGCCACGGCACTGCACGACGTGAGAGGATCGCGCGCTGCCGTCCTTGAAGATGACAGTGGCTTTCGCCTCCTCCCGCGCCAGCGACGGATCGGCGACAACCTTGA
This sequence comes from Acetobacteraceae bacterium, assembly GCA_003133265.1. Taxonomy (GTDB): domain Bacteria; phylum Pseudomonadota; class Alphaproteobacteria; order Acetobacterales; family Acetobacteraceae; genus PALSA-911. The sequence continues at coordinate 10,320 of PKWQ01000403.1, read as the reverse complement.
TGCGCCGGCGCATCGCGATCATCGCGGGGTCGCGCACGCGGGCATCGACACCTTCGTCCAGGCCGGCCTTGCGATACAGCAAGGCGGCCGCCACCCAGTGATACAGGCTGACCACCGCCTGCATGGCATTCTGCGGCTCCGGCCGGTCGCACAAGGTCAGGGTCAACGGCTCCACCGTCAGCTCGACGCGCTCGATATTCGTGGCATCGAAGCCCGGCGTGCCGGCGATCTCCAGACAGGCGTCGATCTGCGGATGGATCACGATGCCGCAGGGATAGGGCTTGTAGGCGTTCGCCATCACCTCGAACCGCTGCCCCAGGCCGTCGACGGCGGCGGCAAGGTTGGGCGGGTCGGCGAACACGTTGGCGAAACCTTTCGGGCCCTCCAGCGCCACCTCGGAATTGGTGAACCCCTTGGCGGCGAACTGGGCCGCGAACAGGCCGGTGCGCGCGGCATGGCCGGGCACATAGCCCAGGCTCATCGTCGCATGCGCCTCGCGAAACCCCGAGGCGTGGGAAGCGGCGATGCCGAGCGCCCAGATCATCCGCTGCTCGTCGAGGCCGAGCAGCTTGCCCGTCGCGACCGCCGCGCCGATGCCGCCGACCAGGCCGGTCATGTAGAAGCCGACATTGCCGCGCGCCGGCGGCAAGGTCAGCACGTTGGCCAGCCGGCACTCGACCTCGATGCCCAGGATCAGCGCCAGCAGGAAATCCGCGCCGGACACGCGCCGCCCTTCGGCCAGCGCCAGGATGGCGGCGGCGACCGGGCCGGTGGGATGGGTGACGCTGGCCAGATGGGTGTCGTCGAAGGCGTTCAGGCTGGAGGCCATGCAGTTCAGCAACGCGGCGTTCTGCAAATCGACGCGCAGGTCGTGGCCCAGCACCGTGGCCTGGGCGGGCATCTCCATCTCCCGGATGGCAGCAAGCGCGGTCGTCACCGGCGGCTCCCGCGCGCCACCGAAGGCGCACCCCAGCCAGTTATGAAAGGCGCGCACCCCTTCCCGCCGCACCGGCTCGGGAATGTCGGCAAGGCTTGTCCGTGCGACGAAACGGGCAAGCTGGCGCGTGATATCGGTCATGTCCGTTTCCCCCGATTTGGTTCCACGCATTCCGCGCAACCATGCGTGGCCGCAGGATCGCCCTCCACCCTCCCTCTGTCAAAGGCCGGCCCTCTGTCAAAGGGCGGCTTGACGCAGGGCGACCATCGGCGAAAGCTTGTGCGATACAAGCAACAGGAGGAACGTGAGATGGCCGACATCCGTGTAGTGGCAAGCGGACTTGGATTTCCCGAGGGACCGGTGGCGATGGCCGACGGCTCGGTCATCCTGGGGGAAATCTCCGCCGCCAAGGTCACCCGCGTCGCGCCCGACGGCACCAAGACCGAGATCGGCCACGCCGGCGGCGGGCCGAACGGGCTGGCCACCGGGCCGGACGGCGCGCTGTATCTCTGCAATAACGGCGGCAACGCCTATGCCGGCGGCGGGTTCCTCTCCACCGGGCCGGCGCCGGGCTATGAAACCGGCAGCATCCAGCGGATCGACCTGAAGACCGGCGAGACCAAGACGCTCTACACCCACGTCAACGGCCACAAGCTGTCCGCGCCGAACGACATCGTTTTCGACGTGCATGGCGGGTTCTACTTCACCGACCTCGGCAAGCGCTATGCGCACCAGCGCGACCATGGCGGGCTGTATTACGCCTTGCCGGACGGCTCGAAGGTCACCGAGATCGTCTACCCGATCCTCACCCCGAACGGCGTCGGCCTCTCGCCGGACGGCAAGGTGGTCTATGTCGCCGACACCGAGACCTCGCGCCTGTATGCGTTCGACATCCTGGAACCGGGCGTGGTGAAGAAGAACCCCTTCCCTGCCCCATATGGCGGGCGGCTGATCGCGGGGCTGCCGGGCTTCCAGCGCTTCGACAGCCTGGGCGTGGACGCCTACGGCAATATCTGCGTCGCCACCCTGATCACCGGCCACATCACGGTAATCTCGCCGTCCGGTCAGGTGATCCGGCAGGTGAAGATGCCGGACACCTACCCCACCAACATCTGCTTCGGCGGCCCGGACATGAAGACGGCCTACATCACGCTCTCCGGCGTCGGCCAGCTCGCCGCCATGCAGTGGCCGGAACCCGGCCTGAAGCTGAATTTCTCCTGCTGAACGCCCGGCTAGACGCTGTCCCGCGGCCGGCGCATCTTTACCGCCTGTATCGTAAGGATCGTTGACCACACATGTTGCACGCACTTCTCCTCGGCTTGGCCGGCGGCGTCCTGATCGGCGCCGCGGCCGGCGTGTTCATGCTGAGCACCGGACGCATTGCCGGCATCAGCGGCATCGCCGCCGAGCTGACCGGGCGCTGGCCAGACCGCTGGCCGCAGAATCTGGCGTTCCTGGCTGGCCTGCCGCTGGGCCTGCTGCTCTGGAAAGTTTTCAGCGGCAGCGACGTGGCGGTTCATCTTCCGGGATCGAACCTGCTGGTGGCCGCCGGCCTGCTGGTCGGTGTCGGCACGCAGCTGGGCGGTGGCTGCACCAGCGGCCACGGCGTTTGCGGATTGGCCAGACTGTCGCCGCGCTCGCTCGCCGCCACCGCGACCTTCGTTCTGGTCGCCATTCTGGTGGTGGCACTGAAACGGATTGTCGGATGAAGACCCTGGGCGCCCTGGCCAGCGGCCTGCTGTTTGGATTGGGACTGGCGGTGTCCGGCATGGTGGACCCGGCGGTGGTGCTGGGGTTCCTCGATCTCGGCGGCTTGGCCGATGGCACCTGGAATCCCGCCCTGGCCGGGGTGATGGGGGGTGCGATTCCCGTCTCCTTCATCTTGTACCGGCTTGCCGGTAGCAAGGTGCCGCCACCATCGAAAGCCATCGACCGCCGCCTGATCCTTGGCGCGGCCATTTTCGGACTCGGCTGGGGCGCCGCCGGCCTGTGTCCGGGGCCGGCGCTGGAAGCCTGGGTCGCCGATCCGCGGGCCCTGCTGTTCGTTGTACCGATGCTGGCGGGCATGGCCCTGGCGCCTCGTCTGATCCGATCTGGGTTTCAACGCGGTATCGATTGATTCTGAAACTTTCCGGCTTCAGCGCAACCAATACGCCGACATCACTATCGACAACTCGATCGTCGATAAAGCGGGTATAAGTCGGACAACCGAATATTGTAACAAATTCGGTTCGCAGGTTGGCGAAGACGCAGCCACGCTTAGCTAACTCTGTTCGGCAATCCCGGTAGTTGCGCCTTGAGACGGAATAACCCATGGTAGTGCCGTTGTGGCGGGGGGAATACGTCCAATGAACAGCACCACCTCGGATCTGGAACGCCGTACGCTGGCCAAAGTGTCAGCACGGCTGGTTCCGTTCCTCATGATCTGTTATTTCGTTGCCTATCTGGATCGGGTGAATATCGGCTTCGCCGCGCTGACCATGAACAAGGATCTGGGGTTCTCGGCCTCGGTATTCGGGTTTGGCGCGGGCATCTTCTTTGCCAGTTATTTTCTGTTCGAGGTACCCTCGAATTTGGCTCTGGAGCGGTTTGGCGCGCGGCGCTGGGCATCGCCGCGTCCACGCTGCTGGATGATCCGGTGCTGAAGATGGTTGCGCTCTCGGTCAGCGCGTTCGGCATGTTCGCGGTGCTGCCGGTGTTCTGGACGCTGCCGACCGCGTTCCTGTCCGGCGCCTCGGCGGCGGCGGGGATTGCGGCGATCAACTCGCTGGGTACCTCCGCTGGTTTCGCCGGGGGGTATGCGATGGGCGCGATCAAGGATGCCACCGGCAGCTTCGCCGGCGGACTGCTGCTCATCGCCGCTCTCGCCTTGGTGGCGATGGTCGTGGTGCTGTCGTTGCATCACGACGCGGGGCTGGAGCGCTCACCGGCGCCATCCGTCGCCCAGAGCTGAAACACCGACGCGCTGAACCACGCTAGGGGGGAGACTGCGGAGGCTGGGTTCTGGGTGCCTTGTCTCCGCTCCTCTATTCCCGGGAAACGTAAAGGAGAAGACCAGTGGCGCCGAAGATGATTGTGACCGACCACCCGCTCAGTGCGCTGGACGTCGCCCGCGAACTCGCCCCGCCCGGCATCGACATGGTTACCATCAGCGCCGACAGCCCGGAGTTCAACGCCGCGTTGTCGGACGCCGAATACCTGGTCAGCCTCGGCGAGGTGACGATGGACGACGCCTTCTACAAAGCCGCCCCCAGGCTCCGGCTGGTGCAACTGCTCTCCGCCGGTTACGACACCGTGGACATCGAAGCGGCACGCCGCGCCGGGGTGCCGGTCTGCAACAACGGCGGCGCCAACGCCATCGCGGTGGCCGAGCACGCGGTCATGCTGATGCTGGCGTGCTGCCGCCGGCTAACCTGGCAACACTCGATGACCTCGTCCGGCCGCTGGCAGGGCAACGATGTCGCCAGCGTGCGGCTGTATGAAATGTACGGCCGGACGCTGGGCATCATCGGCTTCGGCAATATCGGCAAGAAGGTCGCCCACATGGCGCGCGCCTTCGGCCTCATTGTGCATTATTTCGACACCGCGCGGCTGACCGAGGACATCGCCGACGGGCACGGTGTGCGCTACCGGATGTTCGACGAGTTGCTGCGGACCTCCGACATCGTTACGCTGCATGTGCCGCTGACCCCGCTGACGCGGCACATGATGGGTGCCGCGCAGTTCGCGCTGATGAAGCCCTCCGCCTATCTGATCAACACCTGCCGCGGCCCGGTGGTGAACGAGCCGGACCTGATCGATGCGCTGAGCAACGGCACCATCGCCGGCGCCGGGATCGATGTGTTCGACCAGGAACCGCCGATGTCCAATAATCCGCTGTTCAGCCTGGAGAACGTGATCGTCACGCCGCACTTTGCCGGCCCAACGTGGGAAAACCAGTACTCGCGCTTTCGCAACGGCTTCGACAATGTCCAGCGCATGGCACGCGGCGACAAGCCGCTCTGGGTCATTCCCGAGCTGAGATAGGCCGCGTGCGGACGATCCAATGTTACAGCAACGCCACGATGGACGTCCGCCCCACACATAGTTATGCTACCGCTATCAAGCGCCCCGGCCCATCAATGGCGGCGCAAATCGCGGGGAATGTCCAATGTTCGACTGGTTCCGGTCCGTCTCTCTGTGCCTTGGCCTCGGCGCGCTGATCGCGTCCGGCGGCGCGAACGCCGCGGATGTGCATCACTACACCTTCGGCTACGACCAGCCGCACACCACCGACTAAGGCATCGTCGGCGACACCTTCAACGCCAAGCTGTCGGAGCTCAGCAAGGGCAGCATGGTCATCGACCAGTTCCCCGGCGCGCAGCTCGGCCAGGAGCCGCAGATGCTGCAGAAGATCCGCACCGGCGACATCGACTTCATGATCAGCTCCACCGCCAACGCCGCCACCGTCGCGCCAGAGTCCGGCGTGCTGTCGATCCACTACATCTTCCGCTCGGAGGAGCAACTGGAACACGCCATCGCCGATCCCAGGCTGATCGCCGCGGTGACGGAGATGTTCGAGGCCGCGGTGAAGGACGGGCATGTGCTGGCGCTGGCGATGCTCGGCCTGCGCGACATGTACAGCAAGAAGGAGATCCACAACGTCGCCGAAATGAAGGGCCTCAAGGTCCGCGTGCAGGCGACACCCACCGAGGACACCATGTTCCCCGCCTACGGCGCGCAGACCGTGCATATGCCGTTCGGCAGCGTCTATACCTCGTTGCAGACCGGCGTCATGGACGTGGCCGAGAACGGCATCAACGTCTACGACAGCAACAAGCACTACGAGGTCGCGCCGGTCATGTCGATGACCGAGCATGAGGCGAACAACAGCGTGATCTGGATCAGCGACAAGCTGTGGAGCAGCCTGAGCGCCGAGCAGAAGGGCTGGGTGCAGGCGGCCGCCGACGAGGTGGCGAAGACCGAGCCGGCGAAGGCCATCGCACTGGACCACGCCTCGCGCGCCAAGCTGGAGAAGATGGGCGTGAAGTTCGTCGCCGACGTGGACAAAGCCGGCTTCATCAAGATCGCCACCCCGCTGCAGGACCAGATTGCCGCCGGTCTCGGCCCGCATGCGATGAAGATCCTGCAAATCTGCCGCTCGATCCAGTAACCGTCGGCGTAGTCCGGCCTCCGCGCCGGGCGCCTTCATTTGCGGCCGGCACATCGGATGATCGCATGACCGCCAATACAGAGATCGTGCTGCAAACCGACCGCCATCTGAAATGGCGCGCGTTCGACCGGCTGGAGCACATCCTGATGCTGTTGTGCGGGCTCTGCCTGGCCGGGTTCACCATCTCGGTGTTCCTGGACGTGGTGACCCGCCAGATCGGCCATCCCTGGCTATGGCTGCAGGAGGTGACGTCCACCTTCTTTACCTACGGCGTGTTCGTCGGTACCGCGGTCGCCACGCGGCGCGCCGATCATCTGTATCTCTCCGCGGTAACCGAGGCGATGAGCGGCCGCATCCGGGACGTGTTCGAGGTGTTCAACCGCGCCGTGGTGCTGCTGGTCGGTCTCGCCATGGTGGTGTTCGGCTGGGAGAATTTCCTCACCGGTTTCGGCAGCTTCCGTATGCCCTCGATGCTGCCGATCGCATATCTGTACGCACCGATCCCGGTCGCGGGCGCGCTGGTCGCCTTGTTCAGCCTGGAGCAGATCGTCAATGGCCTGCGCAACGGTTTCGCCGGGCAGACCACCGCCGCCGCGCCGCAAGGGAACATCTAGACGATGGCCAACAGCCTGATCCTGGCCATCATGACCATTCTGTTCCTGACGCTGGGCTATCTCGGCGTGCCAGTCGCGTTCGCGCTGATCGCCGGCTCCCTGGTCGGCACCCTGTTTACGCCGATCACGCTGCAATCGATCATCGGCCAGTTGTTCAACGGCATCGATTCCGAAGCGCTGATGGCGATCCCGTTCTTCCTGCTGGTCGGCGAGCTGATGACTTCCGCCAACGTGGTAATCCGCATCGCCGAGCTGTCGCAGGCGCTGGTCGGGCATGTCCGCGGCGGGCTGGCGCAGGTCACCACCGTGTTCAGCATGTTCTTCTCCGGCATGTCCGGCTCGTCTTCGGCCGACGTCGCGGTGCTCAGCCGCACCATGGCGGGGCCGATGGCGCGCGAAGGCTATTCGCCGGCCTTCGTCGCCGCGTTGATCGCCGCCGCGTCCACCATCGCCGCCCTGGTACCGCCCAGCATCATGGCAGTCGTCTACGGCGCGATCGGCAACGTCTCGATTGCCGGGCTGTTTCTCGCCGGGATCGTGCCGGGGCTGATGATCGGGCTGGGGCTGATGATCTACTGCTACTTCTTCGGCCCCACCGGATTGCGCCGCCCGCGCGCCAGCTTCGGCATCCTGCTGGGCGCCTCGCGCGCCGCCGCGCTGCCGATGATGATCCCGATGATCCTGCTCGGCGGCATCATGAGCGGCTGGTTCACCCCGACCGAGGCCGGGGTGATCGCCATCGTCTACATCCTGTTCGTGGTCATCCCGTTCCTGAACCCCCGACATCTGCGCCAGGTGCCGCGCGACTTCGTGCTGGCGGGGCTGATCTACTCGCTGCCGATGATCACCATCGCGGCGGCCTCGGCGTTCGGCTGGCTGCTGGCCTATCTACGCGGCCCGATCGTGGTGGCGGGCTGGATCGAGCAGTTCGCCGGTACCGACGCGCATATGATCATGTTCGCGCTGGTGCTGGTGTTCGTCATCGTCGGCGACTTCATCGAGCCGGTGCCGGCGATCATCATCTTCATGCCGGTGGTCACCCAGTTGACCGACGCCGCCTCGATCAACAGCGTGCATATGGGCGTGGTCCTGATCGTGACGCTGGCCTTCGGGCTGATCACGCCGCCCTATGGGCTGGCCCTGTTGATGGCATCCAAGTTCATCGGGGCGCGGTTTTCGGCGGCCCTGCGCGCATCGCTATCGATCTACGTCATCTTCTTCGCCACCATCGCCTTCACCATCTTCTATCCGAACGTCGTGCTGTGGCTGCCCAAGCAGATGTTCCCGGAATCGGTCGGCTGCTTTCACGCGCCCGGCGGCACCGGCTATATCTGCCCCTGACGCCGATAGGGTGTAACCGCCGCCGCGACGCCCAGGCTTCGCCCCCTCAAGCCGGCGCGGCGTCGGAGATGATGAAGCCGGCGGTCACCGAACCGTTCCACTCCTCGGCGCGCAGATGCCCGGCCAGATGCAGCGCCGTCCCCGTCCGACCCAGCAGCGCATCGGCCAGCGCACCCTCGCGGGCGCGAAACAGCATCGCCTTCAGCCGTGGCCCGCCGCCCTCGCCTTCCACATAGGCGCGGATCGTCGCGCCTTCGCGCCCGATGCGGTCGGCACGCACCACGCGGACCCGTTGCAGGACGAACACCGGTTCGTCGTTGCCGTTGCCGAACGGGGCCAGGCGCTGCAATTGCCGGGCAAGCTCCGTCGTCGCGCCCGGCACCGCGAGCGCGGCCTCCACCGCCAGGTCGGCGGCGGCGGGCAGCTCGGACGCGGCGGCCAGGCGCTGGTTCAGGAAGGCATGGAAATCCGGCAGGCGCGATGCATCCAGCGAAAAGCCGGCCGCCATCGCATGGCCGCCGCCGGTGCGCAGGATGCCGGCCTGACGCGCCGCGATCACCGCGCCGCCGAGGTCGAGCCCGACGACCGAGCGGCCGGACCCCTTCGCCATGCCGTCGGCGATCGCCGCGACACAAGCCGGGCGATTGAAGCGCTCCTTGATCCGCCCGGCGACGATGCCGACGACGCCCGGATGCCAGTCCGCGCCACTGATCAGCAGCGCCGAGTTACCGGCCTCGCTCTGGGCCTCGGCCTCGCGCATGGCGGCGTCCAGCATCGAGGCCTCCACCTCCTGGCGCTGGCGGTTCACCGCGTCCAGGGTCGCGGCGAGGCCGCGGGCTTCCAGCTCGTCCTGGCACAGCAGCAGGCGGACGCCGAGATCGGCCTCGCTGATCCGTCCGGCGGCGTTGATGCGCGGACCCAGCGCGAAGCCGCAGGTAAAGGCGGTGGGACGATCGCGGACCTGCGCCACGTCGAGCAGTGCGGCAATCCCCGGCCGGGCGCGGCGGGCCATCACTTTCAGGCCCTGGGCGACCAGGGCGCGGTTCAGGCCGGTCAGCGGCATCACGTCGCACACCGTGGCCAGCGCCACGAGGTCCAGCAGCCCCAGCAGGTCCGGCTCGGCGCGGCCCTGGAAGAATCCCTGGCGACGCAGCACCCGGATCGTGGCAACCGCCGTCAGGAAGGCCACGGCGGCGGCGCACAGCATGGTCATGCCGGAGCGGTCGTCCAGCCGGTTCGGATTGACCGTGGCGACGATCGACGGCGGCGGGCCCTCGGCCTTATGGTGATCCAGCACCACGATATCGGCCTGGCCGGCCACCGCGGCGAGCGCCTCGGCGGCGGCGGTGCCGCAATCGACGCAGACGATCAGCCGCGCCCCACGCGCCACCAAAGCGCGCAACGCCGGGGCGTTCGGGCCGTAGCCCTCGGTCAGGCGGTCGGGGACGTAGTGCAGCACCTCGCAGCCCAGGCCGCGCAGCAGGCCGATCAGCAGCGCGCCGCTGGCCGCGCCATCCACGTCGTAGTCGCCGAACACCGCCACCGTCTCACCGGTGCGGACCGCATATGCGATGCGCTCGGCGGCGGCGTCCATGTCAACGAGCATCGACGGATCGGGCAGCAGCGCGCGCAGCGTCGGGTCGAGAAAATCCGCCGCCGCCTCGATCCCGACGCCGCGCGCGGCCAGCAGCCGGCCGACGATCTCCGGCACGCCGAGGCGCTGGGCGATGCCGAGCCCAACCCGGTCCTCGCCGGTACGCCAGACCCAGCGCCGGCCGCTCAGGCTGCGGCCGACGTCCAGAACCACGCCGCTCAGTTGGGGGTCCAGGTCTTGGTGGCGAAGTTATGATGGCCCTCGATGAAGCGCACCGTGCCGGACTTGCTGCGCATCACGATGGAGTGGGTGACCGCGCCGTGGCCGAATCGCTTCACTCCGCGCAGCGTCGCGCCGGAGGTAACGCCGGTCGCGGCGAACATCACATCGCCCCTGGCCATCTCGGTGACGATGTATTTCTGATCGGGATCGGCGATGCCCATGGAGCGGGCGCGGGCGATCTGCTCGTCGTTCTCATACAGCAGCCGGCCCTGCATCNNCACGCCTTCCGGCGCGCCGCCGGAGCCGAGATAGATGTCCACCTCGCTGTCGGGGGTCGCGGTGGCGATCACGCCGGCCACATCGCCGTCGCTGATCAGCATGATCCGCGCGCCGGCCTCGCGCACCTTGGCGATCAGTTCCTTATGCCGGTCGCGGTCCAGGATGCAGGCCATCAGGTCGC
>PKWQ01000162.1 GCA_003133265.1 Acetobacteraceae bacterium | reverse complement strand
CCGGGGTAGCCTTGGTCCGGCGCCCGGCAAGCGCAGCCGGGGCGAGCTGCCGCTGCGCGCGCTGGACCAGCCGACGGCGGCGCTGGCCGCCGAGGCGCTGGCGGCGCTGGATGCGGGATCGTGGCGCGGCTTCAACATGGTACTGGCCGATCCGGGCGGCGGCATCTTTCTGCGCGGCCTCGGCGCGGGGCGGGTGGAATGGTGGGCGCTGGCACCCGGCTGCCACATGGTCACCGCGCACGACGTGGACGACCCGCAAAGCCCGCGCGTCGCCCGGCATCTGCATCGATTCGCCGCCGCGCCGCCGCCCTCGCCCGAGGCGCTGGACGGGTGGCGCGACATCCTGCTGGACCGCTCCGGCGTGGCGGGCGAGCAGATCAACGTCGTGCCGCGTGGCGGTTTCGGCACGGTTTGCTCGTCGCTGCTGGCGCTTTCGCCCACGGCAAGGCCGGTCTGGCAGTTCGCCGCCGGTCCGCCGGACGTAGCACCTTTCCTGCCGGTCGCGCTGGCGGGGTAGCCGGCACGCAATATTGGGGGGCATCCTTGCGCGGCGGGCGTGGCGGGATGGCCCGGCGGCTGCTATACCCCGCCCGCCGCCCCCGTCCGGGTGCGGGCAGCATTGCCGCGCCCCGGTCATTGGCCGGGATCGCGAAAGGGGAACCGTCATGGCCCGGCGCCGCCAGCTTTACGAAGGAAAGGCAAAGATCCTGTTCGAGGGACCGGAGCCCGGCACGCTCGTGCAGTATTTCAAGGACGATGCCACCGCCTTCAACGCGCAGAAGAAAGGCACGATCACCGGCAAGGGCGTGCTGAACAATCGCATCAGCGAATATTTGATGCTGCGCCTGGGCGAGATCGGCATCCCGACGCATTTCGTCCGCCGGCTGAACATGCGCGAGCAGCTGATCCGCGAGGTGGAGATCATCCCGCTGGAGGTGGTCGTCCGCAATGTCGCCGCCGGCAGCCTGTCGCAGCGCCTCGGCATTCCCGAAGGCACCCGGCTGCCGCGCTCGATCATCGAGTACTATTATAAGAATGACGCGTTGCAGGACCCGATGGTGGCTGAGGAGCACATCACCGCCTTCGGCTGGGCCGGCACAGCCGACATGGACGACATCGTCGCCCTGACGCTGCGGATCAACGACTTCCTGACCGGATTGTTCCTCGGCGTCGGCATCACCCTGGTCGACTTCAAGCTGGAGTTCGGCCGGCTGTGGGAAAACGAGGAAATGCGGATCGTGCTGGCCGACGAGATCAGCCCGGACAATTGCCGGCTGTGGGACTCCAAGACCAACGAGAAGATGGACAAGGACCGCTTCCGCCGCGACATGGGCAAGGTCGAGGAAGCCTACCAGGAAGTGGCCAAGCGCCTCGGCATCCTGCCCGAAGCCGGCACGCGCGACATGAAGGGCCCGGAGACGATGCAGTGATTAGGTTTGGGCAATGAAAGCAACGGTCACCGTCATGTTGAAAACCGGGGTGCTCGATCCGCAGGGCAAGGCGATCGGGCACGCGCTGGGCACGCTCGGCTTCACCGGCGTCGGCGAGGTGCGCGCGGGCAAGGTGATCGAGCTGGAACTCGCCGAGACCGACCCGGCCAAGGCGCGCGCCCAGGCCGAGGAGATGGCGCGCAAGCTGCTCGCCAACTCCGTGATCGAAAGCTTCCGGGTATCGGTGGATGGGTAGGCGTAAAACAGCAGGAGAGCCTCATATACATCTCTCCCATCGGACGGGAGTAGTGTGCATGAGGAACGCGCGCGCATGAAGGCTGGTATCGTCGTTTTCCCCGGGATCAACCGCGAGCGCGATATGGCGATCGCGCTGGAACTGGCATCGGGCGCCAAGCCGCGCATGGTGTGGCATCAGGAAACCGATCTTTCGGGCCTGGACCTGGTCGTGCTGCCCGGCGGGTTCAGCCACGGCGACTATTTGCGCTGCGGCGCCATGGCGGCGCAGTCGCCGGTGATGGGCGCGGTGCGGGCGTTCGCGGCCCAGGGCGGCTACGTGCTGGCTGTGTGCAACGGGTTCCAGATATTGACCGAGGCCGGCATCCTGCCCGGCGCGCTGCTGCGCAACGCCTCGCTGCGCTTCCTGTCGATGGATTGTCATCTCCGGGTCGAGCGGGCCGATACCGTGTTCGCCAGCGGCTACCGCCGTGGCGACATCTTCCGCGCCCTGATGGCGCATGGCGACGGCAACTACTTCGCCGACACGCACACACTGGACCGGCTGGAAGGCGAGGGGCTTGTCGCCTTCCGCTACGCCATGCCCAATGGCGAGATCACGCCGGAGGCCAACCGCAATGGCTCGCAGCGCAACATCGCCGGCATCTACAGCCCCAACCTACGCGTGCTCGGTCTGATGCCGCATCCCGAGGATCTGGTCGACCCGCTGATGGGCGGCATCGACGGCAAGCCGCTGTTCGACGGCCTCGCCGCCGCGTTCACCCCGCTGCGGGCGGCATGAGCATGGGCAAGCCGGTCGACCAGACCCTCGCCCGCGAATTCGGCCTGTCCGCCGAGGAATATGCCCGCGTGCTCGACATCATGGGCCGCACGCCCAGCCTGACCGAGCTTGGCGTGTTCAGCGTCATGTGGTCGGAGCATTGTTCCTACAAATCCTCCCGCGTCTGGCTGAAGCAGCTGCCGACCACCGCGCCCTGGGTGATCCATGGACCGGGCGAGAACGCCGGCGTGGTGGATATCGGTGACGGGCTCGCCGCCGTGTTCAAGATGGAGAGCCACAACCACCCGAGCTTCATCGAGCCCTATCAGGGGGCCGCGACCGGCGTCGGCGGCATCCTGCGCGACGTGTTCACCATGGGCGCGCGGCCGATCGCCAACCTGAATGCGCTGCGCTTCGGCCGGCCGGAGGCGCCGCGCACCAAGGCGATCGTCGACGGCGTGGTGCGCGGCATCGGCGGCTACGGCAATTGCGTCGGCGTGCCGACGGTGGGCGGGGAGATCAATTTCCACGCCGCCTATGACGGCAACCCGCTGGTCAATGCCATGACCGTCGGCATCGCCCGCAAGGACCGCATCTTCCTCAGCGCCGCCGCCGGCATCGGCAATCCGGTGGTCTATGTCGGCTCCAAGACCGGACGCGACGGCATTCATGGCGCGACCATGGCCAGCGCCGAGTTCGCCGCCGACTCCGAGGAAAAGCGCCCGACGGTGCAGGTCGGCGATCCGTTCACCGAGAAGCTGTTGATCGAGGCCTGCCTGGAACTGATGGCGACCGACGCCATCGTCGCCATCCAGGACATGGGCGCCGCCGGCCTGACCAGCTCCTCGGTCGAGATGGCTGGCAAGGGCGCGGTCGGGATCGAGCTCGACCTGGATCATGTGCCGCAGCGCGAGACCGGCATGACCGCCTACGAGATGATGCTCTCGGAAAGCCAGGAGCGCATGCTGATGGTGCTGCGCCCGGACCGCGAGGACGTGGCGCGCGCCATCTTCGAGAAATGGGAGCTGGATTTCGCCGTCATCGGCCATCTGACCGACAGCGGGCGGATCGTGGTCCGGCACAACGGCGTGGTGGAGGCGGACATTCCGCTGGGTCCGCTGGCCGAGCAGGCGCCGCTCTATCACCGCCCGACCGTCGAGACCGACAAGCAGCCGCCGCTCAATCCGGCGCGGGTCGAGAATCGCTGGATGCTGGCCGACGCGCTGGCGAAGCTGATCGCCTGCCCCGATCTTTGCTCGCGCGCCTGGGTGTGGGACCAGTACGACAGCACCGTGGGCGGACAGACGGTGAAGCGCCCCGGCGCCGCCGATGCCGCCGTGGTGCGGATCGACGGCAGCGCGCGGGCGCTGGCGCTGACCACCGACTGCACGCCGCGCTATTGCCTCGCCGACCCGGAAGCGGGCGGGCGGCAGGCGGTGGCGGAGGCGTGGCGCAACCTGATCGCGGTGGGGGCGAAGCCGCTCGCCATCACCGACAACATGAATTTCGGCAACCCCGAGAAGCCGGAGATCATGGGCCAGTTCGCCGCCGCCATCCGTGGCATGTCGGACGCCTGCCGGGTGCTGGATTTCCCGGTCGTGAGCGGCAATGTCAGCCTCTACAACGAGACCGAGGGCCGCGCGATCCTGCCGACCCCGGCGATCGGCGGCCTGGGCGTGCTGGAAGACGCCGCGCAGGCGGTGGGGATCGCCATCGCGCCGTGGCTCGATCTGGTGCTGATCGGCGCGACCGTCGGCTGGCTCGGCCAGTCGCTGTGGCTGCGCGAGATGGCCGGACGCGAGGACGGCGCGCCGCCGCCGGTCGATCTGGCGGCCGAGAAGGCAGCCGGCGAGTTCGTGCGCGCGCAGATTTTGGCGGGCAACGTGCGGGCCTGCCACGACGTGTCAGATGGCGGGCTGCTGGTCGCGGTGGCGGAAATGGCGATGGCCGGCGGCACCGGCGTGCGCCTGTCCACCGGACCGCGCGAGATCCCCGGCCATGCCTACTGGTTCGGCGAGGACCAGGGCCGCTACGTGCTGGCGGTGCCGGAGGGCGCGGCGCTGCTGCGCGCCGCCGAGGCGGCGGGGGTGGCGGCGGTTCGCATCGGAACAAGTGGCGGGCAGGATTTGACACTGCCGGATGGCGGAACCATATCGGTTACGGCGTTGCGCGCGGCACATGAGCGGTTCTTCCCCTCCTGGATGGGGACGTAGGCCGCTCGGGTAGCGGGCTGGCGCGGCAGAAGCGAGGGAGAGACCGTATGGCGATGGTGGCTGGTGAGATCGAGGCGTTGATCAGGCAAGCGCTGCCGGATGCAAGCGTGACCATCGAGGATTTGGCCGGCGATGGCGACCACTATGCTGCGACCGTCGTGTCCGAGCAGTTCCGCGGCCTCTCCCGCGTCAGGCAGCACCAGATCGTCTACACCGCCCTGCGCGGCCGCATGGGGGGCGAATTGCATGCCCTCGCGCTGCAAACATCCGCACCCGAATAGGAGCCTTCAATGACCCAGCCCGTCTTCGACCGCATCAAGACCGAGATCACCGAAGCCCCCGTCATGCTCTACATGAAGGGGAATGCCATGTTCCCGCAGTGCGGCTTTTCCGCGCGCGTGGTGCAGATCCTCACGCACCTGAAGGTGCCGTTCAAGACCGTCAACGTGCTGGAAGACGCCGAGTTGCGCGAGGGCATCAAGGAGTTCTCCAACTGGCCGACCATCCCGCAGCTGTATGTGAAGGGCGAGTTCGTCGGCGGCTGCGACATCATCACCGAGATGTTCCAGTCCGGCGAGCTGGAGACGCTGCTGGCGGAGAAGGACGTCCCGCACCAAGCCGCCGCCGAATAGGCACGCCTGCCGCAACAGCGGTTCTGCGTGGGTGAGGATCGCGGTCGTCACGCCTGCCCATAACGTGGCCGCCTATATCGGCGCCACGGTTGCCTCGGTCATCGCCCAGTCCCACTCGGACTGGGCGATGCTCGTTGTGGACGACGGCTCCACCGACCGGGCGGCGGAGATCGTGGCGGGGTTCGCCGATCCGCGCGTCCGGCTGCTGCGCCAGACCAACCAGGGCGTATCGGCGGCGCGCAACCGAGGGATGGCGGAGGCGGACGGCGAGGCGGTGCTGTTCCTGGACGGGGACGATGTGCTGGCCCCGGACGCGCTGGCCCGGCTGGTCCGTACGCTGGAGGCCGCGTCCGACGCGGTCGCCGCCTATGGCGCCTATGCCTACATGACCGAGGACGGTGCCAGGGTGACCGCGCGCCGCCCCGGCCCGTTTCCATCCGGCGACATCCTGCCCGCGCTGCTGGAACGCAATCTGTTCGCCAATGGCGGGCATCTGCTGATCCGGCGCGCGGCGGTGGCGGCGGCGGGCGGGTTTTCTGCCGGTATCGCCTATGGCGAGGACTGGGAATACTGGGTGCGGCTCGCGCTTGCTGGCCGCTTCGCCGTGGCGGCGGGAGCCGAGCCCTTGCTGTTCGTGCGCCAGCGCGGCTCCGGCGCCTATCTGCGCATGGCCAGCGACCCGGCCGCGTTCGGCCCCTGCATGGCGGCGATCTTCGCCAACCCGGCGCTGGCCGAGCGGTTCGGCCCGACGCGGCTGGCCGCCATCCGGCGGCGCGCGGAAGCCGAGAACGCCTGGATCGTCGGCCGCGAACTGATCCGCCACGGCCGAGCGGGGGAGGGGCGGCGCTGGCTGCTGTGCTCCTTCGCCGCCAAGCCCAGCCTGCGGCGCGCGGTGCTGCTGGCGGTGGCGGGTGCGCTGCTGGTGCTGCCGGAGGCGCTGCGCGGGCCGTTCAGGCGGTACGAGGCGGTGCGGTGAGGCCGTAAGTAAGGCAAGCAAGCAGTTATTGTAAGGGTTATGTATATGCATTATCATCACATTATGCACTTACGGGAGTTCCCCCATGCCACGCGCTAGCCAGCACCCGAAGGAAGCCAGTTTCAATCTACGGATCGACCCGGCTCTGAAGGCCGCCTTCACTGCCGCGACCGAGGCCGCCGACAAGCCTGCCGCCCAGGTGGTGCGGGAGTTTATGCGCGCCTATGTGAAGCAGCGCGAGCGCCGGGCGTTCGAGGCTGACGCGCGCCGGCAATCGCTGGAGGCAGCGGAACGCGCCCGCGATCCCAACAGCGACGAATACGCCGTCATGCGCGAGATCGAGGCCGAGTTCGACCGCGACGATTTTGCCGACGAGTGGAAAGCGTGAGGCGCGGCGATCTGGTGACGATTGCCGTCTTCGGCGACTAT
>PKWQ01000416.1:209-6794 GCA_003133265.1 Acetobacteraceae bacterium | reverse complement strand
GGCCGCGCTGCACCGTGCCTTGTGGGCAGACGCACTGACCGGCGACAGCACCCGGCACCAGCGGCGGCAGGCAGGTTGTCGGCCTGATGCACTCGCGGCCGCGCTGCACCGTGCCTTGTGGGCAGACGCACTGACCGGCGACAGCCCCCGGCACCAGCGGCAGCCCGCAGGTTATCGGCCTGATGCACGCCCCGCCCACCAGAGTCGTCCCGGCCGGACAGACGCACTGACCGGCGACAGCACCCGGAACCATCGGCGAGGGACAAATGGCTGGTTTCACGACCGTCACACACGCGCGGTTGTTCGCCGGATTGGTATCCTCAAGAGTTGAGGCGGGGGTAAGTCCGACCGTCGCGCAATTGGTGAATGGCGGGAACGGCGCCGAGCCCGCGGCGGTCGCGCTGATGTCGATCGTGCCGAGAGCCTGGTTCGGCGCCGCCGGCCCCGTGCCGGTGTAGGTACAGGTCAGCGTGCCGCCCGCCGCGACCGGCAGCGTCGCGCAACTCCAATTCGTCCCCGTCGCGGTGTCGAACGTCATTCCCGCCGGGACGACATCCGTGACGGTGATGGCGTTGGTGCCGTTAAACGCGGCTGCCACATTGGTGACGGCCAAATGGAACGCATAGCCGTTGACTTGCGGAACCGGGCTGGTCCCGCCGGTCTTGGCGATCGCCACATCGACAGGATGCGAACGTACCGGTGAGTGACCGGCGGCTTCGACATTAAGAGGTGCACAATCTCCCCACAGTCCACCATTCGGCGACGTCGGCGGATTGACGTCGGGATATACGGCGCTGAACCCTCCCGTCGTCGGATGGCCGGATTTGCCGTCGGCAAGGAAGCAATTTTTATAAGAACCGACCGGACTGGGAGCATCCATGGTAACCCCAAATACGATGCTCTGATTCAATGGCAATGTCACGGTCGCGTTACAAATTGACGGTAACGACGACGATGGGCTCCATGTTGCATTAGTTGCGCAGGAGCTCATTGAAGCTCCCGATGGTACCGTCGATGTAATGGATAGGTTGTTATCGGAAGTGGTCGATGTTCCAGGAACTGGCAATACACCGTCTCCGAAAACTACCGGGCCACTAAAACTGCTTACCCCTGGTGCTGTTGGACCGTATTGAGTGCACGTCGCCGTCACCTTTACCTGAAATGAGCACGAGCCTCCGATTAGACATACTTCTGGGTCGCCGGTTTTGGTTTTGGTGACCCAGAGTTGCGAGGCGGTACAATATTGGGGGGGTTGCGGCGATTGATTATACACATATATTTGGGCCTCGGCCTCGTCAGGCTCGTGGACGGGCCCCGTTACAGGATTTGCCATCAGGTGTGGGGGGGCTGGCGGAGCTTGGCCGTTCGGCAATTCCGCAACGCCATTGACGCTTGTGACCTGAGCATAATTTACAATGTTATGCCACGTGCTGGCAGTAGTAGTGGGCACAGGGTTCGGCGCCAGCGTCACCGTGAAATTGAGTGTTTCCGTGGCAGTTGCCGCAAGGGTTGGAATTGTCCAACTCATCTGGCTTGGGAGAGGGGCAGTTGTTGCTCCCACCGCTGACGTACTAACAAAAATTGGCGACGTGAGTTCTGGCGGCAGATCGTCATGGACTATTACGTTGGTCAAAGGGCCGCCCGTATTCGTTAATCCGAGTGTGATCGTGACAGGCCCAGGAGAAGGAGTCGTGTGATAATCTACGTACTGTGGCGCGATGCTCTTCGTCAGATAGAGCCCCGGACACATTTTTTGGGCGAGCGTCGTCGTCGCGGCGGACAAACCGCCATAACTCGTCATCTGGAGATTGCCGCCAAGTAGGGCGTTCATGTTTGCTGGTGAAGCAGACCCGACTCCAAAACCGTAAATCGGTATGCCCGCCGCATAGATCTGGTTTACGAATGGTATGGCCGCGTTGGCGGCAGTAATCGGATTTGTCGTGAACTGAACGGTTCCGCCGCTATCCGTATATTCGTTGGGATCGCCGTCGGTGATGAAAACAACAATCGTGTTCGCACTGGGCAGAAGGGCGGTCGCCTTCTGCATTGCAGCTTGCCAATTGGTTGCGCCCGCGGGGGTATAACCGGCATTTATAGTGCCGTACGTTGAAGTCGCCATCGGGGTCAGCGTTGCAGCGTCGGAAAAGCGTATCAGTGCGGCCTGGGAACCAGCCCGGTTGAAGATGCTCGCCATGTTCGCCAAAGCGCTCGTGACCTGGGTGGTGTAGGGCGCCATGCTGCCGGATTGATCGACCACGAAAATCACATTGAACCCGCATGCTGTCGGCGCTGGCGGCGGCGGGTTGACCGGGATGAAGCCGCCCGCGGTAAGGGTGATGCAGCTCGTGTTGTCGTGCAGATCGCTGTCGGTGCCGGTTCCCGCCGCGATCGCGACATCCGCGCAATTCTTCCACGGCCCATCGCCCTTTGCGGCGGCGGTGATGGTGATCGTGCCGATCGGGCCCGGCGCGGTCGGGCCGGTGCCGGTATACGNNAACGTGCCGGGCGCGGGTATCGCGGGGGGCGCATTGCAGGTCCAATTCGTTCCCGTCGCGCCGCTGAAAGTCATCCCGGCGGGGACGACATCGGTCACGGTGATGGCATTGGTGCCGTTGAACGCGGCCCCGATATTGCTCACCGCCAGGGTGTACGAAAAATTCGAGAACCCAGGCTGCGGCATGTCTGCGACCGGCACGAGCACACCGGTCTTCACGATCGCCACGTTGACCGGCTTGGGCGGGATTTCGACTGTCCTACAGTCGCGATTGTCTTTCAGCGTGGTCTCGCGAAGGCCGGAGGTCGGATCGACAGCAACTGTTGCGCAGTTTTCGTATTTACCGGGGGTCTTCGTCGTGACGGTGATGACGAGCGGATTGAGGTGCGCGGCGCTATTGAACAGGCCGGGGCCGAAATTGTAGGCGCAATTGAGGTTGCCTGACGTCAGCGCCGGCGGCGGCGTGGGGCAGAACCAGCTGGTGCCCACAGCGCTGACAAAGGTCAGACCGGCCGTAACCGGATCGCTGATGCTGATGAAGTTCGTCGGAGCGAACGGATTACCCGCGTTGATGACGTCGAGGGTGAATTGGAAAGTCCAGGTCCCGGTCTTTGCATCAAACTTGACGTCGCCAACGCTTTTTTTGATCGCGAGATTAATCGGAAGGCAATTCGGGCCGACGCAGCCGCCGCCACCGGGCGGGCCGACCTCACCACCGCCGGGTCCGACCGGGCCGCCGCCCGGCCCGATCGGGATGCCGCCGGGCCCGACCGGAGCGGCCAGTCCCGGCTGCCCGGCGACGGCATTCGCACCGGCGCAAGGTTGCGCGAAAACCCGCACGCCGCCGAGGTGGCCGGACGCGCGCGGTTCGTCAAACCGGTCGTCATAGTCGACGAAATAGCTCGTCCAGGGTGGCTCATTGGCGTTGCGCACCATGTCGGCGGGGGCCCCTTGAAGCCCGTCCACCAGGAGCGCGCCGCCGGGGTCGAGCCGGCTGCGCAGCGCCGGGTTGTTGCGCAGATTTTGCCCGGTCGTCCACAGCGCGGCCTCGCAGGCCGTGGCGCTCAGCGTTCCCTCCGGGCCATAGCCGTAGCCGAGCGCAACGCCACCGTTGGTGTTGCGATAAGTGCCGGCAAAGCCGATGGCGTATTCCTCGGGTGCCGGCTTCCATAGCCCCGGCGACGGCGGATCGCGCGGATCTTTCAGCCAGTAGCGCAAGACGCGCGGCTCGCCCGGCCGGGTAAACGCGGAATAATCGTAGCTCGCCGCGATCGGCGCCCGTTGCGCCAGGATCATCGCGCCCTTTTGCGAGAAGGCGATATCGGCAACCGGATACGGACCAGGTTGCGCCGGAACGTCAAGCTCCCAGCGCGCATCGGGAGCAAAGCTGCCGTCCTGCTGGACGCCGACCGACCAGACCTGGGGTCCTTCCGTCGCCGCCCCGTTCCTTGCGGAGTAAAAGAGTCGTCCCGCCTGGACCGCGAGACCCCACACCCGGCGCTCCGGCGTGGCGAACCCCCACGTGTCCGGATTCTCGGCGTTGAACCGACTGTCGGCGATGTTGGGCCGGTTGCCAGGATTGAACGGCACGGGCGCCAGATTGGCGGCGCCGCGGCCGGTCACGCCGTGATCGTAGGGAGGACCGAGTTCACTGCCATCGATGACGGCGAAGCGATGAACCATCCCGGTATAAAGGTCCGACACGAACAATTGCTTGTGCGCGGAATCGTAGGCGACGCCGCCGAGACCCGGCCCCGGGTTCGGAACGCCATCGAGCATCACATTGGCGAGCAGACTGACCATGCCGGTCGTGCCGTCGACCTTGTAGATGCTGCCGGGCCCGCCCTGCAGATCGAGCCCGAATTGTCCCTTCATCCATCCCGTGCCCGGGCCGCCGACCTTTCGACGCTCCGGCATGCCATCGCGCCCGCGGCCAACGAGGTTCAGGCCGAAGGCGGAGGTGGCGGCGAGATAGATGTTGGGATCGGGCTGATCGTCGAGCGCGATGCCAAAGACCTGGCCGGTGTCCTTCGCCAGCACGTCGCGCGGCTTGGCCGCGGCCCAAAGGCGCCCGTCCCACACGTAGCCGGGACTGGAGAGGTCGACGATGCGCACGGACGGCCCGTCGGGATTGATGAAGGTCAGGTCGACCGGGGTCTTGTTGGGCGGCCGCAGGGCGCGCGGATCGGGCGCCATGACGCCGGAGAAGCCGGTGACGACGGCGTTCCCAAGGGCGAGAATCGGCGACGGAGCGACCTGCTGCGCGCCGGCGCCACCAGCTTGACACAGGAGGGGCGCCGCCAGCAGCAAGGCCCGTGCAATGATCTTGGGTGCAAATATCTTGACCACAATCAATCCTCCGCGCCGCATCGCGAGAAACCACATCCGTCCGTCATAGACGATGGGGAGACAGAGGCGGACCCGGTCTATACTCGATACATTGCTGGAGTCTGGCATCCCATACCGTCATCCCCGGTTTGCAAAAGGGGTTACATCGATGGGTTATTTTATTGTATCCCCCCTGGCCTCCGTCTGGGTACGGGTAGCACATACGCTCGGCACGTGCCGGGCTTGTGGCGAAAGAAGCAAGCAAGGGGAGGACGAACAAAAGACCAATAAGACCAATGGTTTTGGGCGCTGACATGGCGTATCTCCCTTAAATCACGACGTAGTCTGTGTCGTCCTTCTTCGGGCGGGGGAATGTCCCGCACTCTGTTGAAATTTGCGTGACGGCCATTGCCCAATAGCACGCTACGCAGCCTTGGTATTGGACGCAAGAGCCGTGTTGCTGGCGTTCTGTTCTTGCAGAGCAGCCAGCGCCTCCCGCAGCACGGGTAGTTGCATATGAGCCTTCAACCGCCGGAACCCCTTGGCCGCTTCCAGCATCGCCGCACCGGTCCAGCGCAGCGCCATCGCGGCATCACGCCAATGCCTCACGTTGCGGCACACCCGCCGGATGCTGCCCATCATGTTCTCGATGATGTTGGCGCAGGCCAAGGAGCGGCGAAGTTGCAGATGCAGATTGCAGACAAACCACCGTCAGCAACTCATCCATCCCCTTCAGGATCGTTGCCGAGACGCCCGGCGCCATCTGTTCCAACCGCCGCGTCAGATTGCGGATCAGCTGCTCGGCCTTCGCTACGTCATCCAGCGCCCACACCTGGCACAACGTCCGCCACACCGAAGCATACAGGTGCTTCGACAGACGCTCCAGGATGTTGCGCCCCTTATGCACCTGACAGCGCTGTATCGGCGTGTGCTTGCCGAGCGTCTGGCGGATTGCCTTCCGCAGTGCCTTCGACCCATCGATGATGAACAGACGGTAGACCTTCGGATCCAAGCCCCGCTCAATCAGGTTGTCCAGCAGCGCCTGCACCACTGCGGCGTTCTCCGTCGCGCCTTCCAACACACCGAGCGGGTGCTTCACGCCATCCCCGTCAGTGCCGACCGCCGCCGGCGGCAGCAGATCATTCTCTATATGGATGCCATCACCGCCAGGATGCCACCCAGCTTGGGCAGCACCATGATCGCGAACTCCTTGTGGACCGCGAAGTCGCGGCGGAAATCGACCGCGCCGATATTGGCCGCGCCGTCCAGAACCGGCAGGCACGCCACCACCAGCAGCACCGGCGCCAGCCGCGGCTCGTCGAAGAACCCGGCGGTGGGGAAGGCAGCGGCCACCAAGCCGCCCACGAGCAGCCCACGCAGCCGGTTGATGGTGAACGCGGTGTCGTAGACGTCGCGGCTGGGGGCGCGTTCGCGGATCACCGCCACCTCCACCCCCAGCGTCATCACACCGTCGATCGTCTGCATAAAGCCCGCGGCCAGTGCGATGAGGCCGAAATCCGCCGGCACCAGCAGGCGAACAGCACCAGCACCCGCATGCAAAACCGCTAGGCCATCACCCATCCCGAACGACGCAGGCGATCCGCTGGCTCTGCCTGAATGCGCCCCGATCAGATCACCCGCCGTTCCCGGCGCAGCCCCCGAACCGAGGGGCGAAGCGGCAACCCCCGTCGTTCGCATTTCATCCCTGTGCTCCGCCCGGAGCAATCCCCAAACGGAACGACACAGGGACACCATGATCAACA
>PKWQ01000416.1:0-125 GCA_003133265.1 Acetobacteraceae bacterium | reverse complement strand
CCGGCGCTGCCCGGCTACGGCTTCAGCGACGTCGTCGACCACCTGCGCGGCTCGGTCGGCACCCACCTGGTCGGGACAGGGCTCGCCGGGGACGACCGCGCGGCGCCCGGCCCGGCCCCCGAGCC
>PKWQ01000002.1 GCA_003133265.1 Acetobacteraceae bacterium | reverse complement strand
CCGCGCGGCGTCGGAGGCCGGCATCTCGACCACGGCGGGCGTCAATGTCGGCTGGCTGCGCACGCCGCCCGCCAGCATCTGCTCGCGGATCGCCTCGTGCGTCAGCCGCTCATGCGCGGCGTGCTGATCGACCAGCACCAGCGAACCGTCGGAGGCAACCGCGATCACGTAGGTATCCAGCACCTGCGCCAGCGGCGCGCCGAGCGGATGGTCCTCCCGCGATTCCATGACCGGCAGCACCCGCGCGGCGGGCGCACCGGCGAAGGGCAAACGGGCCTCGGCCATCCCCGAAGTTGACATTCCGGGCAGCGGCGGCGGACGCCAGGACGCTGGCGGCGGGCGGGAATAGGCCCCCGGGCCGCGGGACTGGAACGCGGGCGCCGGCATCTGCGTACCCGCCCCGCCCGCCAGCGCGGCGCGCAGGCCGCCGATCACCAGGGAGCGGATGGCGGCGGCGTCGCGGAAACGCAACTCGGTCTTGGCCGGATGGACATTCACGTCCAGATCCTCGGCCGGCAGGTCGAGATACAGCGCCACCACCGGAAAGCGGCCGGCGGCGATCACGTCGCGATAGGCCACGCGTACCGCCGTGCGCAGCACCGGATCGACCACCGGGCGGCCGTTCACCACCAGCGCCTGCGCCGCCCCGGTGGCGCGCGTCACGCTGGGCGCGCAGACCAGGCCGGACAGGCGCAGCGCGCCCCGCTCGGCCTCGACCGGTACCAGCGACGCGGCGGCCTCGGCGCCGAACAAAGCGGCGACGCGCGCGGCAAGCTGCTGCGCCGGCAGGTCGAACAGCACCCGCCCGTCGCTTTCCAGCCGGAACGCCACGCCGGGCGCGGCGAAGGCCAGACGGCGGACGGCTTCCTCGGCGTGGTCGGCCTCGGTGCGCGGATTCTTAAGGAATTTCCGCCGCGCCGGGGTAGCGAAGAACAGATCGCGCACCACCACCCGCGTGCCCGGCGCGCCAGCGGCCGGGGCCACGTCGGAGACCAGCCCGCCCTCCACGCCGATCGTGCTGGCGTGCGCCGCGTCGCGCGGGCGGGAGGTGATGGACAGCCGCGCCGCCGCGCCGATCGAGGGCAGCGCCTCGCCACGGAAGCCCAGCGTGGAAATCCGCACCAGATCGTCGTCGGTCAGCTTCGAGGTGGCGTGCCGCAGCACCGCGAGGCCGAGTTCCTCGGCGTTCATGCCAGTGCCGTCATCGATCACCTCGATGCGCTCGATACCGCCGGCTTGCAGCGCCACCGAGACGCGGCTGGCGCCGGCGTCCAGCGCGTTCTCCACCAGCTCCTTCACCGCCGCCGCCGGCCGCTCGATCACCTCGCCGGCGGCGATGCGGTTGACGGTGGCTTCCGACAGCAGCCGGATGCGCGACATCACGCCGTTTCGCCGCGCAACGCGTGGAACCGGGCGATCAACGCCGCGGTGGAGGCATCGTGGCTGCCCGGTGTCGCGCCCGGCGACAGTTCCGGCAGGATGCCGCTCGCCAGCACCTTGCCCAGTTCCACGCCCCACTGGTCGAAGCTGTTGATGCCCCAGATGCAGCCCTGCACCGCCACCTTGTGCTCATACAGCGCGATCAGCCGTCCCAGGCTGAACGGGTCGAGCCGGCGGAACAGGATGGTGATGCTCGGCCGCTCGCCAGTGAACACGCGATGCGGGGCGATGCGGTCGATCTCGGCCGGGCTCGCCCCGGCCTTGGCCATCTCGGCGCGCACCGCGTCCAGCGACTTGCCGCGCAGCAGCGCCTCCGCCTGGGCGAAGACATTGGCCGCCAGGATGCGATGCGCCTCCGGCCGGTCATGGTCGGGCTCGGCGGCCAGGATGAAATCCACCGGGATCACCGCCGGCCCCTGGTGGACCAGCTGCATGAAGCTGTGCTGGGCGTTGGTGCCGGGTTCGCCGAACACCACCGGACAGGTGGCGCCGCGCGCCTTGCCGCCGTCCAGCCGGACCGACTTGCCGTTGCTCTCCATTTCCAGCTGCTGCAGGAAAGCGGGAAAGCGGCGCAGCCGGTCGTCGTAGGCCAGCACGCAATGGGTGGCGCAGCCCAGCGCGTTCACATGCCAGATGCCGGCCAGGCCCAGCAGCACCGGCAGATTCTCCCGCCAGGGTGCGGTGCGGAAATGCCGGTCCATCGACGCCGCGCCATCCAGCATCGCCTGGAACGCGTCCCAGCCGGCGGCCAGCGCGATCGACAGCCCGATCGAGGACCACAGCGAAAACCGCCCGCCGACCCAGTCGCGGAAGCCGAACACCCGATCCGGCGCGATGCCGAACGCCGCCGTGCCGCGCAGATTGGTGGACAAAGCCGCGAAATGCCGCGCCACCGCCGCCTCGCCCAGCGCGGCGGCGATCCAGGCGCGCGCGGCGGCGGCGTTGGTCGCGGTTTCCTGCGTGGTGAAGGTCTTCGAGGCCACCAGCACCAGCGTGCGCGCCGGGTCCAGTTCGCGGGCGATCTGGGCGAAGGCGTGGCCATCGACGTTCGAGAGGAACCGCGCCTGCATGATCGGCGCGCGCGCCGTGGTCAGCGCCTCGGTCGCCATGCGGGGGCCGAGGTCGGAGCCGCCGATGCCGATATTCAGCACATGGGTGAAGCGTTCGCCGGTGGCGCCCAGGATGCGGCCGGCATGCATCGCGGCGACGAAGTCGCGCATATGCGCGCGTTCCTCGGCCGCGAGCGCGGAGGCATCGTCGATCCCGCCCGGCAGTGCCGCATGGAAACCGGCATCGGCGGCGGCGCGCAGCGCCATGTGCATCGCCGCGCGGCCCTCGGTGGCGTTCACCGCCTCGCCGGCGAACAGCCGCGCGCGGAAGCTTTCCAGCCCGGCGGCATCCGCCAGACCGATCAGCGCGTCCAGCGCCGCCTCGTCGATCGCCGTCTTCGACAGATCGAGCGCGAGGTCGTCCAGCGTGACGGTGAAGCGCCGCGCCCGGTCGGCATCGGCGGCGAACAAGGGGGTGATGCGGCGCCCGCCCGGCTTGGCGGCCAGGGCATCGAGACGGGACCAGGCGGCATCCAGCGGCGATTCGGTGCTCATGACGCGCGAGCTTAGCGCGTCATGCGGCGATCGCGTAGCGGCAGGCTGTCAGGCGCGCGGCCAGATCAGGCGGCCAGATCAGCGGGCGGCTCAGAAGATGTTCCACCAGCTTTTCGACTTGGTCTGGATGACCGGCGTCGTGCCGGTGTTCTCGCTCCGGCCAAGGGCGGAGTTGGTGCGCAGCCGCTCGGCCTCCTTCTGCGGATCGACCAACTGCGCCGGTGCATTGGTGTCGTGCCAGAACATCAGCTTGTCGGTGAAGCTCCGGTTCGGGTGGTCGAGCAGCGAGTCCTGGTCGATCTGCTGGCGAATGTCGGCGGACGCGGGGGTGCCCAGCTCGCGCAGCAGCGCCTCCTGGCCCGGGGTTGCGCCGGCCGCGGGGGCGGGACCGCCGAGGGCGGCCTGCGGCACCAGCACATCCTCGGCCTGCTTGCGCTCGGACTGTTCCTGCGGGCGCGGCGC
>PKWQ01000270.1 GCA_003133265.1 Acetobacteraceae bacterium | reverse complement strand
CTTTCCGCCACGGCGCGGATCGCGCGGTTCTGGGGGATCGCCTAGCCGGGAGGCGGGTCTACTCGGCGGCCTCTACCACGTCCTCGGCCGGCTCCGCTTTCTGCGTCTTGATCCGGGCCAGCGCCTGCTCGACATGGCGGCTGAACACGTAGTCCGCCGGGCGCTGGCGATCGAGCGGGACGTCGGGGGCCATCGGGCCGTCGGTGCGGATGCCGCGCACCACCTGCGCCAGCGCCTTCAAGGGATGGCGCACCGTCTCGGTCACCGCCGTCGCCTCGTAGCCGGAATGCACCATGCNNTCCATCAGTTCCTTGAAGGTCTTGGCATAGCCTTCGCCCAGCAGGTAGCAGGGGCGCTGCCAGCCGAAATAGGTGCGGGTCGGGTTGCCCCAGGGGGTGCAATGGAAGGTCTGGTTGCCGGCCAGGAAGTCCAGGAACATCGACGACTGGTTGAACGCCCACTTCTTCTTCGACCGGCCCTTGCGCTCGCGGGCGAAGATGCCGCGGAACAGCTCCTTGGTCCGGCGGCGATTGAGAAAATGCTGCTGGTCCGGCGCGCGCTCGTAGGCATAGCCCGGCGAGACGCTGATGCCGTCGATGCCCATCTCCGTCACCTCGTCGAAGAAGGCGGCGACCTTCTCGGGCTCGGAATTGTCGAACAGGGTGGCGTTGATGATGGTGCGGAAGCCGCGCGCCTTGGCCGCCGCGATGGCGGCGACGGCGCGGTCGTAGACGCCGGTCTGGCAGACCGAGCGGTCGTGCTCCTCGCGCCCGCCGTCCAGATGCACCGACCAGGTGAAGTACGGACCCGGCTCGAACAGGTCCATCTTCTTTTCCAGCAGCAGCGCGTTGGTGCAGACGATGACGAATTTCTTCCGCGCGACGCAGGCGCGGACCACCTGATCGATTTCCTTGTGCAGCAGCGGCTCGCCGCCGGCGATCACCACCACGGGCGCGCCGCATTCGTCGACAGCCTCCATGCACTCGGCGACCGAGAGGCGCTGGTTCAGGATCTCCGCCGGATAGTCGATCTTGCCGCAGCCGGCGCAGGCCAGATTGCAGCGGAACAGCGGCTCCAGCATCAGCACCAGCGGGTAGCGCTTGCGCCCCAGCAAATGCTGCTTGACCACGTAGGCGCCAACGCGGAGCGCCTGATTCAACGGAACGGCCATCTAACTTACCCTATTCCAGGCTTACGCATCGGCCAATTGGGCCGGAAAGCGGAAGCGCACGTTCTCGGCCGCACCGGCGAGGGTGCTGATCTCGATCTCGCCGAACCGGCGCAGCCCGTCCAGCACGCCCTGCACCAGCGTCTCCGGCGCCGAGGCGCCGGCGGTGACGCCGACCGAGCTTTTGCCTGCGAACCATGCGGCTTGCAGCGAGTCGGCGTCGTCGATCAGGTAGGAAGGCTTGCCCAGATCCTGGCCGATCTCGCGCAGGCGGTTGGAGTTGGAGCTGTTGCGGCTGCCCACGACCAGGATCACGTCCACCGCCTTCGCCAATTCGCGCACCGCTTCCTGGCGGTTCTGGGTGGCGTAGCAGATGTCGCGCACGTCCGGGCCGGTAATCTTCGGGAAACGCTCGGTCAGCGCCGAGATGATGCCACGGGTGTCGTCGACCGAGAGCGTGGTCTGGGTGATGTAGGAAAGCTTGGCGGGGTCGGCGACGTCCAGCGTGGCGACATCCTCGACGGTCTGCACCAGATGGACCTTGCCCGGCACCTGGCCGATCGTGCCTTCCACCTCGGCGTGGCCGGCATGGCCGATCAGCACGATCTCGCGTCCGGCGGCGGCGTAGCGCCTGCCCTCGTTATGTACCTTGGCGACCAGCGGGCAGGTGGCGTCGATCACCGGCAGGCCGCGCATGGCAGCCAGTTCCTCGACCCGCTTCGGCACGCCGTGGGCGGAGAAGATGGTCATCGCGCCCGGCGGCACCTCGTCGAGCTCGTCGACGAAGACGGCGCCGCGGGTGCGCAGATCCTCCACCACATGGCGGTTATGCACGATCTCATGGCGGACATAGATCGGCGGGCCGTATTTCTTCAGCGCCCGCTCGACGATCTCGATCGCCCGCTCCACTCCGGCGCAGAAACCGCGGGGCTGGGCCAACACGACGCGTATCATCCACACACTCCAGCTTGACGTCGCCGATTCAATCGGGGCCGAGGGAAAATCAGAGACCAGCTATATCCCACTGACGTAGTCGGATATGGCATGGCCGGGCCGGGCCGGCAATGCCGAAGCCACGGGCTGGCCAGCGAGCCGCCGCGTATGGCACGAAATGGGTCGATGGCATAAAGCCGCATCACGAGAAACGGTGCGGCAGATCAGGAACCAACTAATCTGTGTTATTCTTGCAACAGTCGTCGGATTGAGGTTACAATTTGATAAGAAAGCGGTCTATTCCGATGCCAATTCCCCTTCATCGGATCGCGCGAATGCTGCCAGAAGGGCGGCAAGGGACTGGGCCGACAGCTAGGTGGTGACGCAATCATGACGGTGATGACGGAGCAGGGCGACATTGCCGGGGCAATGTCGCGCGTGGCGCGGGTCGTGGAGGCAACGCTCGATAGCTTGTTGCCGTCCGTGCCGGGGCTTGAGGCTCGCGTGGTCGAGGCGATGCGCTATGCGACCCTCGGCGGGGGAAAGCGGCTGCGCGCCTTCCTGGTGATGGAGGGCGCCGCGCTGTTCGCGGTCCCCGAGGAGCAGGCGGCGCGCGTGGCCGCGTCCATCGAGATGCTGCACGCCTATTCCCTGGTGCATGACGATCTGCCGGCGATGGACGACGACGACCTGCGTCGCGGCAAGCCGTCCACGCACAAGGCATTCGACGAGGCGACCGCGATCCTGGCCGGCGACGCGTTGCAGGCGCGCGCGTTCGAGGTGCTGGCCGAGCCGGAAACCCACGCCGATCCGCAGGTGCGGTGCGATCTGGTGCTGGCGCTGGGACACGCCGCCGGGTCGCGCGGGATGGTCGGCGGTAAGATGATCGATATGGCGGCGGAGGGCCGGCGGCTGGACGCGGCGGAGATCACCCGGTTGCAGGCGCTGAAGACCGGGCGGCTGATCCAGTTCAGCGCCGAGGCCGGGGCGATCCTGGGCCGCGCGAGCCCCGAGCTGCGCCACGCGCTGGCCAGCTACGGCGCCGAGCTCGGCACCGCGTTCCAGATCGCCGACGATTTGCTGGACGCGGAAGGCACGGCGGCGGAGACCGGCAAGGCGACCGGCAAGGACGCGGCGGCCGGCAAGGCGACGATGGTGGCCATCCTGGGTATTGAACCGGCGCGGGTGCATGCCGAGATGCTGGCTGCCCAGGCGGTGGCGCGGCTGGAGCAATTCGACGAACGCGCGGCGGGGCTTCGGGCTCTGGCCGGCTTCGTGGTAACGCGGCGAAGCTGAGAGTACAGAACGATGTCCCCCCCGAGCACCCCGCTGCTGGACCGCGTCCGCATCCCGTCGGACCTGCGGAACTTCTCATCCGATCAGCTGCGCCAGCTCGCCGACGAGCTGCGCGCGGAGACGATCGACGCGGTGTCGAGCACCGGCGGGCATCTGGGCTCGGCGCTGGGCGTGGTGGAGCTGACGGTGGCGATCCATGCGGTGTTCGACACGCCGCGCGACCGGCTGATCTGGGATGTCGGGCATCAGGCCTATCCGCACAAGATCCTGACCGGCCGGCGCGACCGCATCCGCACGCTGCGCCAGGGCGGCGGGCTGTCCGGCTTCACCCGCCGGG
>PKWQ01000356.1 GCA_003133265.1 Acetobacteraceae bacterium | reverse complement strand
TGGCCCATGGCGATGGCGCCGCCGTTGACGTTGACCTTGCCGGTATCCCAGCCGAGGTCCTTGTTGACGGCGCAGGCCTGCGCCGCGAAGGCCTCGTTGGCCTCGATCACGTCGATGTCGCCGATCTTCAGCCCGGCGCGCTCCAGCGCCATCTTCGTGGCCGGCACCGGGCCGATGCCCATCACCTTCGGGTCCACGCCGGCGAAGCCGTAGGACACCAGCCGCCCGAGCGGCTGCAAGCCCCGCTTCTCGGCCACCGAACGCTCCATCAGCACCACGGCGGCGGCGGCGTCGTTGATGCCGGACGCGTTGCCCGGCGTCACCGTGCCGTCCTTCTGGAACACCGGCTTCAGCTTGGCGAAATCCTCGATCTTGGCGTCGTGGCGCACATGCTCGTCGGTGTCGAACACCGTCTCGCCCTTGCGGGTCTTCAGCGTGACCGGAAGAATCTGCGCCTTGAAGCGGCCTTCCTTGATGGCGCGCGACGCGCGCTGATGCGAGGTCAATGCCAGCGCGTCCTGGTCCTCGCGGGTGATCTGGTGCTCGCGCGCGACGTTCTCGGCGGTGACGCCCATGTGGATGTTGTCGAACGGGTCGTGCAGCGCGGCGACCATCATGTCGATGATCTGCGCATCGCCCATCCGCGCGCCCCAGCGCATGCCCGGCGCGGTGTAGGGCGCGCGGCTCATGCTCTCCGCGCCGCCACCCACGGCGATCTCGGCGTCGCCCAGCGTGATCGCCTGCGCCGCGGTCAGGATCGCCTGCAACCCGGAGCCGCACAGCCGGTTCAGCGTCAGCGCCGGCACGTGCTGGCCGACGCCGCCGTTTATCGCCGCGACGCGGGAGATGTACATGTCCTTCGGTTCGGTGTGGATGACGTTGCCGAACACCACATGGCCCACGTCGTCGCCCGACACCGAGGCGCGCGCCAGCGCCTCGCGCACGACCTGCGCGCCCAACTCGCTCGGCGCCACATCCTTCAGGCTGCCGCCGAAATCCCCGATCGCGGTACGGACGCCGCTGACGATGACGACTTCGCGTTGCATGGCTTTCCTCCTGGAAACACGTTGATGCGGCCGATCCTAGCGCAGCCGGGCGGCTTGGTCGATTGCCGCGCCCGCCGGGTTGCATGAGACGGCGGCGGACGCCTAGCCTCGGCGGCGCGGCATAACGCAGGAGACAGTCCGATGAACGATGCCCCAGCAACCGAAGCGCCGGTTCTCGGCGCCAAGGCCATCGCCGAACTGGCCGAGCAGTTGAACGCGCTGTTGCGGCTGCGGACCAACCCGATCGGCATGAAGCTGTTCGAGAGCCTGGACGAGTTCAACGCCGTCCCCGGCCTGCGCCGGCCGGCGCCGGGCAAGACCTTCACCACCTGCCAGTTGGTCACCCAGGCGCGGATCGCCGGCTTCACGCTGGGCATCACCACGGAGAACGTGCCGGAATTCTCCAATTGCAGCGGCGTGATCGGACTGAGCCCGCCGAGCGATCTGTACCTATCCGGCCGCAAGATGGAGGGGGTGTGGTTCGAGAACCTGCAAGCCTCCGCCGCGCATCAGGCGCAGATGCCGCGCGTGCCGTCCGGGCGCTATAACGGGCTGGTGGTCGCGCCGCTGCGCTCCGCCCGGCTCGATCCGCCAGACATCTGCCTGTTCTACGCCAACCCGGCGCAGATGATCCTGTTCATCAACGGCCTGCAATGGCGGAACTACAAGCGCTTCGACTTCAGCATCACCGGCGAGAGTGCCTGCGCCGATAGCTGGGGCAAGGCACTGAAGACCAAGCAGGCCAGCCTGTCGATCCCCTGTTTCGCCGAGCGGCGCTATGGCGGCGTGGCCGACGACGAGATGCTGATGGCCTGCCCGCCGGAGGATTTGCGCACCGCCGTGACCGGCTTGCAGGGGTTGTCCAAGGCCGGGCTGCGCTATCCCATCATGCCATTCGGCCCCCAGGCCGAACCGGCCGAGGGCATGGCGAAGAGTTACGCCGGGAAGAAGTGAGTTTGTGCGGGAGCGGTTAACGAACGGTACGGCACGAGGGTCGGTAGGGTGCAATGCCGCTTGGCATTGCACCTTCGCGCACCACCGAAGGAAGTGGTGCAATGCGGAGCGCATTGCACCCTACGGCTTGCTATTTAGTACGACAGGAGAAAGCAATGATGAAGGAATATTCTAAAGATGATATAGAAAAGGGATTGAATTGTTACGATCCAGAGGGAAGGGTCTTTCCAGAATTATCCAAAACTCAACAGGGACGAAAGCTTCGCAAGCGGGATGTATTATTGATTCTCAAGTGGAAACTCGGTCGGATCAAAGATGTCCATTCTGAGACAGTCAACGACGAAAACATGAGCAAAATCAATCAAGCGGTCGAGGATGCACGTAAGCTCGGCGGCGAAATCGACGCACTAATGGCTTTGGATCAGATTCCCGGCATAGGCTTAGCGACAGCCACCGCCATTTTGACGGTTTGCTATCCCGACAAATTCACGATCATAGACCAACGAGTGTTGGGGGTGCTTGGGCGATCACCTGCTAATACCGATGGCTGGACCGCAAAGAAATATATCGAAGAGTATCTCCCCGCTGTAATGGAGTGCCGGGGACGTTGGGGCTGCACGTTGCGTGATGCAGATCGGGCACTCTGGGGACTCTCAGTGAATGAACGTATCGAGGATATCATTAAGATAAGCAAACAAGGTTAGGCGACTTCGGACGCAAGATTATGCAACTCATGGTTGCTGAACCTATGCTAACCGGATAGGGACATAGATCAACGATCACAGGAAGAAACACTGCCAATATGACTAAAGACAAGATACTTGTTATTATTTTCTGAGTCCCGAGAGAGAAAAAATCTTCCGACAAAATAAGTAGAACTACGGCTATTGCCGTCCCAATAGTCGTGTTAATTGGTATTTTCGCCATTTATACCTTTCCTTTATCTTTCCCTAATCCCCTTATGCGCGTGTCTCCGCAGCGGCGATCGAGACCTAATCCGGCTGCGCCGCCTTGTGCGCCAGCAGCGCCATCAGCCGGCGGTCGCGCCATTCTTGGCGCACGCCCTGCATGTTCAGCGGCAGTTCCGCCCGCCGCGCCGCGTCCAGCTTGCCGATCAGCTCGGCGTCCCAGGCGCGCGGCGTCATCTGCTTTTGGAGGTCGGCATACAGGCCGCCATAGCGCGCGCAGTAGTCCG
Organism: Acetobacteraceae bacterium; assembly: GCA_003133265.1. Lineage (GTDB taxonomy): Bacteria > Pseudomonadota > Alphaproteobacteria > Acetobacterales > Acetobacteraceae > PALSA-911. The sequence goes on along the minus strand of PKWQ01000356.1, from coordinate 10,224 downwards.
CCAGCCCGCCGGGGGCGTTCAGGTCGATCGTTTCCAACGGTCCCATGAACGACCAGCGCAGGCCCAGCCCGTGCTTCACCGTCGCGTCGAGGTCCTCGGGGCTGATCAGGCCGTCGTCGATCAGGCGGAACGCCTCGGCCAGCAGCGCGCCTTGCAGGCGGTTGAGGACGAAACCCTGTACCTCGCGGTTGATCGTCGCCGGCACCTGACGGGCCTCGGTCATGATCTCGCGGGTGCGCGCCACCGCCCATGCCTCGGTCCATGGCGCCGGGCAGATCTCCACCAGCGGGATCAGATAGGGCGGGTTGACCGGATGCGCGACCAGGCAGCGGGCGCGGCCGGCGAGGCCCTCGGTGAAGGCGCTGGCGGGGATGCCGCTGGTGGAACTGGCCAGCACCACGCCGGGTGCCGCGTGGCGGTCAAGCTCGGCGAACAGCTCCTGCTTCTCGGGAATGCGCTCCGGCCCGTTCTCCTGCACGTAATCCACGCCGGCCACGGCTTCGGCGATGCTGGCGGCGGGGTGGATGCGGGCGAGCACGGCATCGGGCGCGTCGGCCAGCAGGCCGGCGTCGCGCAGTTCGGGCAGCCGGTCGGCGATGTAGTCGCGCGCGGCGGGCACCGTCTCGGGGAACTTGTCCCACAGCGCCACCTCCATGCCAGCGCGCGCGAACACGATCGACCAGGCGCGGCCGATCAGGCCGGCACCGATGACGGCTACTTTGGTCATGCGCGTATCTCCTTCTTGCTGGTGCCGATCAGACCATCGGCCGGCCCGCGCGGCAACGCCCCCACGACGGGCCACGGCTTGCGCGCGGCGCGCGGCCGATCCACCTTGTCGCCATCCGGGGAGGGACAGGCATGGTGAAGATCGCGGTTCTCGACGATTGGCAGGGCGTGGCGCGGGCCAATGCCGACTGGAGCAAGCTTCAGGCACGGGGCGAGGTGGTATTCTTCGCCGAGGCGTTCGCCGACGAGGACGAGGCGGCGGCCAAGCTGGCGGATTTTGACATCGTGCTGTCGATGCGCGAGCGCACGCCGCTGCCGGGCACGCTGATCAACCGCCTGCCCAAGCTGCGGATGCTGGGAATGACCGGCGCGCGCAACGCCTCGCTGGATACGGCGGCCTGCACCGCGCGCGGGATCGTCGTCTCCAACACCCAGGGCGGCGGCTACAGCGATTCCGCCACCGCCGAGCTGGCGCTGGGTCTGCTGATCGCGGCGGCGCGAGGGATTCCCTCGGGCGATGCCAGCCTGCGCGCGGGCGGCTTCCAGCGCGGCGTGCCGGTTGGCATCGGCCTCGCCAACAAGACCATCGGCGTGATCGGGCTGGGGCGGCTGGGCTCGTACATGGCCAGCTATTGCAAGGCGCTCAGGATGAACGTGATCGCCTGGAGCCAGAACCTGACCGCCGAAAAGGCCGAGGCGGCCGGCGCGACGCTGGTCTCCAAGCAGGAGCTGCTGTCGCGGTCGGACGCCGTCAGCATCCATCTCGTGCTGTCGCCGCGCTCGCGCGGGCTGATCGGTGCTGCGGAACTGGCGCTGATGAAGCCGGGGGCGATCCTGATCAACACGTCGCGCGGGCCGATCGTCGATGGGGCCGCGCTGCTGGCCGCCGTGAATGCCCGCAAGATCGTTGCCGCGCTGGATGTGTATGACCGCGAACCGCTGGCGCCCGGCCATCCGCTGCGCGGCGCGCCGAACACGGTGTTAACGCCGCATCTGGGCTATTGCGTGCAGGAGACCTGGGACCAGTTCTATCCGCAGAGCGTCGAGAACGCGCTGGCCTTCCTTGACGGCAAGCCGGTCCGGGTGACCAATCCGGAAGCGCTGCAACGCGCTTGATCTGATACCGGCAGACGCTATCCCTGCCGCAAACGCCGACCCTTTGGAGAGGAGACTGTCATGCGTGCATGGGCCGTGGTCGAGAACGGGAAACCGCTTCAGGAAATCGAGCTGCCCACCCCGGAGCCGAAGGGCACCGAGGTGCTGCTGGAAGTAACGCATTGCGGCGTCTGCCACTCCGACCTGCATATCTGGGAAGGCTATTACGACATGGGCGGCGGCAAGAGGATGTCGCTGAAGGACCGTGGCGTGGTGCTGCCGCTGGCGATGGGCCACGAGATCGTCGGCCGCGTGGCCAAGCTCGGACCCGACGCCAAGGGCGTCAAGGTCGGCGACCTGCGCATCGTCTATCCGTGGCTGGGCTGCGGCAAATGCGAGACCTGCCTCGCCGAGGAGGACAATATGTGCCTCGTCGGCCGCAGCCTGGGCGTGTTCCAGAACGGCGGCTACGGTACGCACGTGGTGGCGCCGCATCCGCGCCATCTGATCGACCCCGGCAACATCGATCCGGGCGTGGCCGCGACCTATGCCTGCTCCGGCATCACGGTCTATTCCGCCATCAAGAAGGCGATCGGCCAGGACGGCAAGTTCCCGAAGACCGAGCCGGTCGTGCTGGTCGGCGCCGGCGGTCTCGGGCTGAACGCCATCGCCATCCTGACGGCGCTGGGCCACCAGAACATCATCGTGGTCGATGTCAGCGCCGAGAAGCGGCAGGGTGCGCTGGCGGCCGGCGCCACCAAGGTGGTGGACGGCAACGGCGAGGGCACCACCCAGCGCATCATCGACGCCGCCGGCGGTCCGGTGCTGGCGGTGGTCGATCTGGTGAACGGCACCGCCACCGCGCGCTTCGCCTTCGACGCGCTGCGCAAGGGTGGCAAGCTGGTGCAGGTCGGGCTGTTCGGTGGCGAGCTGACCGTGGCGCTGCCGGTGATGGCGATGCGGGCGCTGACCGTTCAGGGCAGCTATGTCGGCAATCCGAAGGAACTGCGTGAGCTGGTGAAGCTGGCGCAGGAAGGCAAGCTGAAGCCGCTGCCGACCACCACCGTGCCGCAGCGCGACGCCAACGCCGCGCTGATGCGCCTGCGCGATGGCAAGGTGAACGGCCGCATGATCCTGCGCTCCGACGCGGCCTGATCGGCCGGGACAGCGCTCGGTAGGCTTCGGCTAGTACACCTCGCCGGCACGCTGGCGGGGTGTACTGCGCCGGGTCGGTCGATCTCGGACTTAAAGCCGCATCGCCACGCTGGCCGAGGACCGGCGCATCAGTTGCAGCGCGTATTGCAGCCGCCTGATGTGGCTTGGGCTGGTGAGTTCGCCGGGATGGCGCTGGCCGGCGCGCAGTTCCTCCCAGGTGGCGGCGTTCATGCCGATGATGGCCTGCAGCTCCGTGTCCGGCATGCTCAGCCGCTCGCCCAGCCGCAGAAAATCGCGGATGGCGGCGGCCAGATCCACGGGAGGATCCAGATTAGCCATATGCTGAATGCTGACCCATGACGGCGTTCCTTGTCCAAGCGAATCCAGGCGAAAATGCCTACTGCCCTCAGTATTTGCCCGGATGTCATGCAAATCAATTAAAGTTCAGCGTGTGGCGGCATTGCCGAACGCGCACGCTTCTTCCCAGCGGCGCGGTTTGGCGCATGATGCGCCCCCGCGATCGCCTGTCCGTTCCCACCCGGAGCCAGCCATGACCAAGTTGCCCACCCGCCGGTCCGTCGTCCTCAAGCGCCGCCCGGTCGGTAGGCCGGAGGCAAGGGATTTCGAGATGCTGGAGGATGCCACCCCGGCACCCGGCCCGGGCGAGGTGGTCACGCGCACCATCTGGCTGTCCATCGACCCCTATATGCGCGGGCGGCTCAGCAGCCGTAAATCCTATGCGCCGCCGGTGCAGATCGGTGAGGTGATGACCGGCGAGAGCGTGGGCGAGGTGATTGCCTCCGGTGATCCCGCCTTCCAGCCGGGCGATGTGGTGGTGGGTTCGCGCGGCTGGCAGACGCATAGTTTGAGCAAGGCCGACAAGCTGGTGAAGATCGATCGTGGCGGCGCGCCGCTGTCGACCTATCTCGGCGTTCTCGGCATGCCCGGGACCACCGCCTATTCTGGCATGAAGGATATTGGCCAGCCCAAGGCGGGCGAGACCGTGGTGGTATCCGCCGCCTCCGGCGCGGTCGGGTCGGTGGCCGGGCAACTGGGCAAGCGGGCCGGCGCGCGCGCGGTCGGCGTCGCCGGCGGGCCGGACAAGTGCTTCTTCGTCCAGGACACGCTGGGTTTCGATGCCTGCGTCGACCACCGCTCGATCGACCTCAAGGCCGAGCTGGCGGCGGTCTGCCCGAACGGCATCGACGTCTATTTCGAGAATGTCGGCGGCGCGGTGCAGGCGGCGGTGTTCGAGCTGCTCAATCCCTTCGCCCGCGTGGTGATGTGCGGCATGGTCTCGCAATACAACGAGGAGGAATTCCCCCCGGGGCCGAATCTCGGCTTCGTCGTCGGCAAGCGCGTGCGCATCCAGGGCATGATCGTCAGCGACAAGCCCGAGCGCTTCGCCGAATGGCGGGCGCTGGCCGCGCCGTGGGTGGCCGATCACTCGCTGGACTACCGCGAGGATATCGTCGAGGGGCTGGAGAACGCGCCCGAGGCGCTGGCCGGTATCCTGGGCGGGCAGAATTTCGGCAAGCTGCTGGTCCGCGTCGGTAAGGAGATGGCGTGACCGGCATGGGCGTGACCGGCATGGCGGTCGACAAGGACCTGGCGGAGACGCTGACCGGCTGGCGGCGGCATCTGCACGCGCATCCCGAGGTGTCGTGTCAGGAGCGGGAAACCGCCGCGTTCGTTTGTGCCCGGCTGACCGAGCTTGGCCTGCCCTTCGTCTCCGACATTGGCGGACATGGCGTGGTGGCGACGATCCGCCGGGGCGCGTCCAACCGCAGCGTCGGGCTGCGCGCCGACATGGATGCGCTGCCGATCCTGGAAACCACCGGCGCGGTGCATGCCTCCACGCGACATGGCGTGATGCATGCATGCGGGCATGACGGGCACACCGCCTCGCTGCTCGGCGCGGCGGTGCTGATGCGTGATACGAGTTGGAGCGGGACCGTGCAGTTGGTGTTCCAGCCGGCGGAGGAAGGCGGCGGCGGCGCGAAGGCGATGATCGCCGACGGGCTGTTCGAGCGGTTTCCGATGGAACGTATCTATGGCTACCACAATTGGCCGGGACTCGATGCCGGCACGGTGGCGGTGCATGTCGGGCCGGTGATGGCGGCTGGCGCGCGGATCGCCATTCATGTGCGCGGCCACGCCGGGCATGCGGCGTTGCCGCATCTGTCGCGCGACCCGATGCTGGCGTCGGCGCATCTGCTGGTGGCGCTGCAATCGATCGTCTCGCGCAATGTCGATCCACTCGATTGCGCGGTGGTGTCGATCTGCACGATGGAGGCGGGCACCGCGCCGAACCAGATCCCGCAGGATACGGTGATGCGCGGCACGATGCGCACACTGCGTACCGCGACGCGCGATGCGGTGGAGGACGGCATCCGCCGCGTTGCCGCCGGTATCGCGCAGACCTTCGGGATGCAGATCGAGGTCGATATCATCCATGGCATGAGCGTGACCGCGAACACGCCGGAAGATGCCGAGATCGCCAGTGCGGCTGCCGCCGGTGCGGGCCTGACGGTGCGGCGCGACCTGCCGCCGGCGATGACCGGGGAGGATTTCAGCTGGTTCCTGCAACAGCGTCCGGGCGCGTTCGTCTGGATCGGCAACGGCCCGGCGGACGGCGGGCGGGAACTGCACAATCCGAACTACGATTTCACCGACGCGATCCTGCCGCTTGCCGCGACCTATATGGCCAGCGTGGCGAAGCGGGCGCTGGGAAGCTGAGGCTCAGCCGACGGCGATATTGTCGAGCAGCCGCACGGCGCCGAGCTTGGCGGCGGCGATCAGCCGGGCAGGGGGCCGGGCGGCGGGCAGTGGGGTGAGGCTCGGTCCGTCCACCAGCTCGAAATAGTCGGGCTGGAAACCCTCGCGCTCCAGTGCCGCGCGGGCGCGTGCCAGCGGCCCGGCGGCCGGGCTGCCGTGCGCCAGTTCGGCGGCGGTTTCCCGCAACACCGTATACAGCCGGGGCGCCAGCGCGCGCTCGGCCGGCGTCAGGAAGCGGTTGCGCGAGGACAGCGCCAGCCCGTCCGGCTCGCGCACCGTCTCGACCCCGACGATGCCGAGCGGCAGCAGCAGATCGGCGACCACGCGCCTTATCACCTGCAATTGCTGCCAGTCCTTCTCGCCGAAGAACGCCGCGTCCGCCCGCACCTGGCCGAACAGCCGGGTGCAGACGGTGGCCACGCCGCGGAAATGCCCTGGCCGCGCGGCACCTTCCCAGCGCTCGGCGGGGCCGGCTACCTCGATCGAGGTGGCGTCGTCCGGCGGATACATGGTGGCGACATCCGGCAGCCAGGCGATGTGGCAGCCGCATTCGGTGAGCTGGGCGAGGTCGCCTGCCTCGTCGCGCGGATAGCGGGACAGATCCTCGTTCGGCCCGAACTGCATCGGGTTGACGAAGATCGAGGTGACGACGCCCGCGCCGGTGGCGACCGCCTGCGTCACCAGCGCGCGATGCCCGGCATGCAGCGCCCCCATGGTCGGCACCAGTGCGATGTGGCCGCGCGCGGCACGCAGTGCGGCGCAGGCGGCGCGAAGGTCGGGCAGGGTGCGGGCGATTTGCATGGAGGGATGTTGGAGTGCGCGCGGGGGCCGGGCAATATGCGCTGAGAGAAATGCTGCAACGCAAAATCGGGGGAACGGGCATGAAGCTGCAGGGACAGGTGGCATTGGTCACCGGCGGTTCGCGCGGGATCGGGCGGGCAACCGCGCTGGCGTTCGCCGCCGAGGGCGCCGATATCGCCTTCACCCACTACAACGACGACGCCAGGGCAGCGGAAACCGCTTCCGAGATCGCCGCGCTGGGCCGCCGCGCGATGCAGCGCCCGGTCGATGCGGCGGATATCGCGGCAACGCGCGCCTATGTCGCGGAGGTGGCGCGCGATTTCGGGCCGATCGACATCCTGTTCAACAATGCCGGCATCAATATCCGGCACAATTTCGAGGATTTCACCGAGGCCGAGTTCGATCGCATCATGGACGTGCATGTGAAGGGCATGTTCTTCACCGCCCAGGCGGTCTATCCGGCGATGGTTGCGCGCGGGCGTGGCGTGATCATCAACGTCGCCAGCCAGCTCGCCATCAAGGGCGCACCGCTGGCGGTGCCCTATTGCTCGGCGAAGGCGGCGATCATCGGCTTTACCCGTGCCCTGGCGTGGGAGGCGACCGCCAAGGGCGTGCGGGTGAACGCCATCGCGCCGGGACCGATCGATACCGACCTGGTGCGCCAGAACAGCCAGGAATGGCAGGACGCGTTCAAGGCGCGGCTGCCGATCGGCCGCTTCGGCCGGCCGGAAGAGATCGCGGCGACGGCGTTGCTGCTGGCCGGCCCCGACGGCGGCTTCTATGCCGGCGCGCTGCTGTCGCCGAACGGCGGCGACGTGATGTACTGAACCGGCAGCGTCCCGTGGCGGATGGCCGGCCTACGCGGCCGTGCCGTTCAGGTGCGGCTTCAGCACGGCATACAGGAAGCTGTGTACCGGCGTCGGGATGCCAAGCTCGCGGCCCAGCGCCACCACCTTGCCCGACAGCCAGGGCAGCTCGATCCGGTTGCCGCGGATCAGGTCGTGCGCCATGGAGGCCATCATCATCGGCGGCGAGCCGCGGGTCCAGGCGATCCCCTTCTCCACCGCGTCCGCCGGCAGCGCCACGCCGCGGGCGCGGCCGATCGCCACCACCTCGGCAAGTGCCGCGGGGAACAGCGGGAAGATGTCGGGATCGTCGCGCAACTGGCCGATCGGGGTGCGCGTGGCGGCGGTGATGCCGGCGTTGGTGGCCAGGATCATGAACTTCATCCATATCTCGGTCATGATCGCATCGCTGTGCGTCGCGTCGAACCCGGCCTGTTTGCACAGCGCCAGGAACCGCTCGCCGCGCTCGCTCTTGCCGCCGGCGAGTTCGCCGAACACCAGGCGCATGAAGGTGCCGGTCTGACGGATCACGCCGGGCTCGGCGATGGTGGCGCTGATCTGCGCCACGCCGCCCATCACCACTTGGGGTCCGAGGATCGGCAGCAGCCGTTCGGAGGCATCGATGCCGTTTTGTAACGGAATAACGGCGGTGTTCGGACCGATCAGCGGGCGGATCAGCTCGCCGGCGCTTTCGACGTCCCACAGCTTGACGCAGAACAGCACCACATCGACCGGACCGATGGTTTCAGGCTTGTCGGTGGCCTGGGTGGGGAGCAGATGCGTCTCGCCCCGGCCGCCCTCGACCCGCAGGCCGTTCTGGCGCATGGCGGCGAGATGCGCGCCGCGCGCGACGAATGTTACATCGGCGCCGGCCTTGGCCAACGCCGCACCGAATGCTCCGCCGACGCCGCCGGCGCCGATGACGGCTATACGCATGGAAGTCCCCCTGTCTTGCTGAGCGACGGCTCTTTCTGACTGATGGATGCCGCTATGCGACGGATTCGCCGGCGTGTAAACGCGGTGTGCATGCGTGCGCGAAGCCTGGCGGGGGCCGAAGAGCGGGCAGCGCATCGGTGCAACGCGGCCATGCCATGCGCGGGACAGGGTGCTCTTGGCCCTGTCAATCGGCGGCGTCTTGTTCTAATTCCCCGGTCATGGCGCATGGTAGCAAGAATGAGGGCCAGGCCGCGACGCGGGGCTGGCTGAAGCAGCAGGCGCGGCTCAGCCGCGCCACGGCGCGGCCGGTGCTGCTGCTGGGGCTGGCGGGTACGATCGTGGCCGTCGGACAGGCGTGCTGCGTCGCCATCGTGCTGAGCGCGGCGCTGTTCCCCCAGGGTATGTTCAACGAGGGCAGGTTGCCGACAGCGGCGCTGGTCGGGTTTGCCGTGCTGGCGATCACGCGCGCGGTGCTCGGCGTACTGACGGAGCGCGCCGCGTTTGCTGCTGGCGCGGCGGCGCGGCGGCGGTTGCGCAGCGATGCGCTGTCGCGGTTGCTCGCCGCCGGCCCGGCGCTGCTGCGCCGCTTCCATTCCGGGGAACTGACCGGCGTCATCGTCGACAAGGTGGAGGCGCTGGATGGCTTCTTCGCCCGCTGGACCCCGGCCTCGTTCCTGGCGGTGGCCGGGCCGGTCGTGGTGCTGCTGGCCGCGCTGTTGGCCGATCCGGTGGCGGCGCTGATCCTGGCCGGCACCGGCCTACTGGTGCCGGTGGCGATGGCGTTCGCCGGCATCGGTGCCGCCGCCGCCGCGCGCGGCCAGTTCATCGCCATGGGGCGCCTGCAGACCCGCTTCCTCGACCGGGTGCGCGGCATCGCCACCATCGTGCTCTACAACCGCGCCGAGGACGAGGCGCGCGCCCTGGCCAAAGCGGCCGACGAGCTGCGCCGGCGTACCATGCGGGTGCTGCGGGTGGCGTTCCTGTCCTCCGCCGCGCTCGATCTGGCGATGGCGCTGGCGCTGGTGACGATCGCGCTGCGCTACGCCTTCACCGCGCGTGACGGCACGCTCGCCGATCCCGCCATGGCGGTGTTCGTGCTGCTGCTGGTGCCGGAGTTCTTCGCCCCGCTGCGGGTGTTCGCCGCCGCCTATCAGGACCGGCTGCACGGCACGGCGGCGGCCGAGGCGCTGGCCGCGCTGCCGGTGCTGGAACCCGCGCCGCCGCCCGCCGGCCCGGTGCGCAACGTGGAAGCGCGCGGGCTGTCCATCGCGTTCGAGAATGTGTCGCTGACCTGGGACAAGACGCGCGGTCCGGCGCTGGACGGGCTGAGCTTTCGCGTCGGCGCCGGGGAGACGCTGGTGCTGGCCGGGCCGTCCGGGGCGGGCAAGTCCTCGGCGATNNAAACTGACCGCCTGGGTCGGGCAGCGGCCGATGCTGTTCGCCGGCACGATCCGCGACAATATCCGCTTCGCCCGGCCGGAGGCGACCATGGCCGAAGTGGAGACAGCGGCGCGGCAGGCGCGGGTGAGCGATTTCGCCGCCGCCCTGCCCGAGGGGCTGGATACGCCGGTGGGCGAGGGCGGCTACGGTCTTTCCGGCGGGCAGGCGCAGCGTGTGGCGATCGCGCGGGCGTTCCNNCGACCGCGCATCTCGATCCCGTCACCGAGGCCGAGGTGCTGGACAGCCTGCGCCGGCTCGCCGTCGGGCGGACGGTGATCCTGGCCAGTCATTCGGCGGCGGCGCATGGCTTCGCCGGCCGGCGGATCGACATCCGCGCCGGACGTGCCGTTGCTCTCGTCAGAGGCGTTGCATGAGCGACCTGTTCCGTATCCTGGCGCTGTGGCGCGGCCGTGCCTTGTGGCTGGCGGCGGGCGCGCTGGTCTCGCTC
>PKWQ01000333.1 GCA_003133265.1 Acetobacteraceae bacterium | reverse complement strand
GCTTCCGCTGCGGCTTCCTCGGCCTGCTGCATCTGGAGATCGTGCAGGAGCGGCTGACCCGCGAGTTCGACCTCGACCTGATCGCCACGGCGCCCTCGGTGGTCTACCGGGTCCACCGCATCAACGGCACGGTGGAGGAACTGCACAACCCCGCCGACATGCCCGACCCCAGCCAGATCGACCACATGGAAGAGCCCTGGATCCGCGCCACCATCATGGTGCCGGACGAGTATCTGGGCGCGGTACTGACGCTGTGCGCCGAGCGGCGCGGCCAGCAGATGGACCTGACCTATGTCGGCAACCGCGCCATGGCGGTCTATCGCCTGCCGCTGAACGAGGTGGTGTTCGACTTCTACGACCGGCTGAAATCGGTCTCGCGCGGCTACGCCAGCTTCGACTACCAGATCGACAGCTACGCCGAGAGCGATCTGGTGCGCATCTCGATCCTGGTGAACGCCGACCCGGTGGATGCGCTGAGCTTCATCGCCCACCGCAGCCAGGCGGAGACGCGCGGACGCTCGATCTGCGCCAAGCTGAAGGAGCTGATCCCGCGCCAGCTGTTCAAGATCGCCATCCAGGCGGCGATCGGCGGACGGGTGGTGGCGCGCGAGACGATCGGCGCGCTGAGCAAGGACGTGACCGCGAAATGCTATGGCGGCGACATCTCGCGCAAACGCAAGCTGCTGGACAAGCAGAAGGAAGGCAAGAAACGGATGCGCCAGTTCGGCAAGGTAGAAATCCCGCAATCCGCCTTCCTGGCCGCGCTGAAAATGGACGCCTGAGCGGCGTTCCGGCCGGTTGGGCTTGCCCTCTGGCCAAGCGCTGCTATTTTGCCGCCCCCGACCGAACCGGGACCGCGGAGGGATGGCCGAGCGGCTTAAGGCGCACGCTTGGAAAGCGTGTGTGCGTGAAAGCGTACCGTGGGTTCGAATCCCACTCCCTCCGCCACCACCCGAAATCGAGTATTTTGCCTGATCGGCGGGCGGTTTCGTCCGAACTTCGGCCGATCATCGGCGCGGGAACGATCCCGGCCACGCTCGAGTCAACGGCTCTCGATCACGGCGCGCCGATACGATGGGTCGAGGCCGCATGGCGTCGACCTTGTTGCCGCTGCTGCTCAGGCCCGGTTGGCGGCAGCCTCAGGCCATCGACAACAGCACCCGCCCGATCGTGGCGCGCGACTCGATCAGCCGATGCGCCTCCGCCGCCTGTTCCAGCTTCAGCGTCTTCGCCAACGCCAGACGCAACCGGCCACCCTGGATGGCGCCGAGCAGATCGTCCATGCGTTTGCCCGCCTCCGCCGCGTCGCGCATGTGGTTGGCCAGCCGCGGACGGGTGAAGAACAGCGATCCGGCATTGCCCAGCGCCATCGGCGAGATCGATTCCACCAAGCCGGAGGTATTGCCGTACAGCACTACCAGCCCGCGCGGTCGCACGCATTGGATTGTCTTGTCCAGCGTCGCCAGTCCCACCGCGTCATAGGCGACATCGACGCCCTTACCATCGCCCCAGGATTTCACCGCCGCAACGAAATCCTCGTCGCGATACAGGATCGCGCGGTCGGCGCCGAGGGTTTTGACGAACGCGGCCTTCTCCGCGCTGCCCACGGTCGCCAGCACGGTCGCGCCGCACTGTTTCGCAAGCTGCACCAGCACATGCCCGACGCCGCCGGCCGCGGCATGGATCAGGCAGGTCATGCCGGGTGCCAACTTGCCGGTATCGTGCGCCAGATAGTGCGCCGTCGCGCCCTGCGACGGCAGGCCGGCGACGTCCTTCAGATCGATACCATCCGGCACCTTGGTCGCACGCCACGCCGGCACCGCGATGTACTCCGCATAGGACCCAAGCTGCTCGCCATACATCACGCGATCGCCCGGCCTGAACTGCGTTACATTGTTCCCGACCGCGACCACTGTCCCGGCGCCGCCGCCGCCGATCTTCAGCGGCGCCTCAGCCTCGGTCAGTGTCTTGCTGGCGCGATAGACGCCCTCGCGCTGATACACGTCGGCGAAGCTCACCAGCGCATAGTCCAGCTTCACGACGATCTGGTCCGCCGCCGCCACCGGCATCGGCGCGTCGATCAGCGTCAGCACCTCCGGCCCACCCAATCTGGGCACCACAATCATCCGCATCGCGTCGTCTCCTTCCCTGTGAATCGCGTCGTAGGTCAATCGCGTCGCAGCATGAAGTCGCGGCCGGCCACACGCTGGCCGACCGCCACGAACAGCATCGTCGTCACCGCCATGATCAGCCCCAACGCCGCAAGCTGCTCGAACTCGGCGCCCTCGGTGAGGTCGAAAAACATCACCGACATGGTGCGCGTGCGTGGGCCATAAAGGAACAGCGCCGAGCTTACCTCGCGCGACGCGGCGATGAAGACCAGCAGCCACACCGCGACGATGTTGCGCTTCAGGATCGGCAGCACCACGCCGCGCAGCGCGATGATGCGCCCACCTCCGAGGATGTGCACCGCCTCCTCCATCTCCGGATTGATGCCGCGCATGGCGGCGGAGGCGTTGGCAAACGCGATCGGCAGGAAGCGCGCGGTGAAGGCCAGCACCAGGATCGTCCCCGTGCCGGCCAGCGACAGCGGCGGCGGCGCATAGGCGGCATAGAAGCCGATCGCCAGCACGATGCCGGGGATCGCGAACGGCGTCAGACACAGCACCGACAACACGCCGCCCAGCGGCACCAGACGACGCGCGACCAGATAGGCCGTGGTCAGCGCCAGCGCGATCGCCAGGCTCGCCGCGGCCGCGGCGTAGGTGAAGGTGTTGACGAGCGATTGCTGCAGCGTCGCCTGCTCGAACAACAGCATGCGGAAATTGCCCAGGGTCAGGTTGTCCAGCCCGAAGCCGCGCGCCCAGGCCTTGGCGAATGCCGCCTGGAACAGCACCAGATAGAGCAGCACGACCGTCAGGCTGGTGACCAGCAGCGACCAGCCCAATGCCAGCCAGCGTGCCTTGCCGAGTTCGATCGGCCGCCGCTCGCCGCCCTTGCCGGTCAGGGCGACGTAGCTGCGACGATGCAGAATCCTCTGCTGCAGCAGGAACAGCCCCGCTGTGACCAGCAGCAGCGGCATCGCATAGGCGGCGGCGGCCTCCACGCGCAACGGGAAACCGAAAAACTCCAGCAGCTGCAATGGCACCAGGTTGATATGCGCCGGCAGCCCGATGATGACCGAGGAGCCGATGATCGAGATCGCCTCCAGATACGTGATGATCCAGGCACCCAGCAGCGCCGGCGCCACCAGTGGCAGGGTGACGCGCAACGTCGTGGTTATCCGTCCGGCGCCCAGGATGTTGGCGGCGTCCTCCATCTCGCTCGACACCAGTTCCAGCGCCGCGCTGGTGAACACGAAACTATATGGAATCGAGTAGATGGCGATGACGAACATCAGCCCGGCCAGGCTGTAGATGTTCAGCGGCCCGGCGGCGGCACCGGAGGCCGCGACATACAGCCGGTTGATCCAGCCCGCGTTCGGCGCCGCGAGCAGCACCCAGCTGGTCGCACCCAGAAAGGGCGGGGTGATGAAGGTCAGCATCACCATCGCCCGCACCAACGGCTTGCACGGCATGTCGGTGCGCGCCACCGCCCAGGCCATCGGCACCGTCAGCACCATGCACAGCGTGGCGACCCCCACGCCGAGCAGCGCGGAGTTCCAGACCCCCTGCAGATAGCGTGCCCGGCCGAACGCCAGGGCGTAGCTGTCGAGCGTCAGCCCCGAGGGCCTGGCGTTGGTATGCTGCAGGCTGATCAGCACTACCTCGGCGAGCGGGAACACCACCAGCAGGCCGAGCAGCGCCACCAGCCCGAACCAGACCAGCCGACGCAACATGTCCATCGATCGAACCCCCACCGCTATCGGTGCGGCGCGGTCAGTGGCTGAACAGGTCGCGCCAGCGCTCCACCAGGTCCGACAGCAGCTTCTCGGACTCCGCCGTGCGGATCGGTGGCGCCAGCTTGATGTCGCTTAGCTTGCCGCCGCCAGCGATCGTGCTGACCACCTCCGGGCGCACCGATTGCAGATTCGAGTCCGCCATGATCTGCGAGTGTTCGACGCTCAGCAGAAACTCGGTGAACAACTTGGCGGTGTTCGGCTGCGGTGCGGTCTTCAGGATCGCGGTATAGCCCACCATCATCACGGTGCCGTCGGTCGGATAGACCACCGCGACCGGGTTGCCCTTGGCGGCGCTCGTGATCGCGATCGTATCGGGCAGCGCGGCCACCACGCGCTCGCCGGCATTCAGCGCGGTGAGGCTATCGAGCGTCGAACGCTGCACCAGCGGATCGTTCTTCGCCAGCTTCTCGTAATAGGCGAAGCCCTCGCTCTTCACCATCGTCATGTCCCAGGCGGCATCGAACCCGCTGAACGACGGATCGCCGATCGCGATCTTGCCCTTCCATTTCGGATCCAGCAGCGCATCCCAGGTGGTTGGGGCGTCCGCCGCCTTCAGCTTGGCGGTGTTGTAGGCCAAGCCCGTCAGGCCGATGCCCATGGGATAGACATAGCCCGGCGTGATCATCGGCTTCACCACCTGGCTCAGCTTGTCGGCCGCCTCGGGTGTGTACTGCATCAGTTCGCCGTCGCGCAGCAGCATCTCGTACTGGCCGCCGATGCCAGTGGTGGTGAACACGCTGGCGGTGGCGACATGGTTGCGCAGATCCTGGTTCAGCCGCTGAAAGATACCGCCGGAGGTCAGCCGTACCGGCGTGACGGTCAGCCCGGGATAGGCCTTGGCAAACCCCGCCGCCGCCTTGGCGGGCAGATCCTGCGAATAGAAGCTGATATACTAGGTCATCGGCCCTTCCTTGCGGGCCGCTTCATAGATCGCCTGCGTGTCGGCACTGGCGAAGGCGGTTTGCAGGATCAGGCAAAGGCCGAACGTGGCAAGACGCAGCACGGCGCGCCGAACATGAATCAAGATCATGAGACGACGTCCCCCCTGGCGGTGCCAGACAACGTTTCCCCTGGCTGCGGCGAAGCGCCGATCCCGCTGTTGGAAGCAACGATAGCGCCGCGCCGGCGGCGTGGATAGCTCAGAGGTGGTCCGGGAGGGCGGTGTCGCGCCTTATGGTGCCTTCACCGTCGGATAGATGTCCGCCCCATAGAATTTGCGGAACGTCTCGATCTGCTCCGACGGCGGCGGGGCATAGACGCATTTCTTCGAGGTAAACCGTCCGCCCATGATGCGGTTCAGCTTCACCGCGGCCTCGCCCAGTTTCACCAGGTTGGTGATGCCGTTGAGGATCGGCACGCCGTCCTCGGTCTCGTGAATCCCCGCGTGCGCCAGCATCGCCATCACCACGCCACCGGCAGCGATCACCACCTCGGCGCCGGCTTCGGTGTTCTTGCGCGCCGCCTCGTTGAACTGCTCCAGGATAAGCGCTCGTGCCTCCGGGTTGTCGAAGCCCGGCCCAAGATCGGTGATCCGCTCGATCCGCATGCGGCTGGCACCGACGAACCGCTCGCGCAGGCCGTAGCGCGCCACGTTCTCCACAATGCGCGGGGTGAATTTCTCGTTGATCGTTACGAACGAGGAATTCGCCCCCATCATGCACGCCATGTGCATCGCCGATTCGCACAGCCCCAGCACCGGGATGTCGGCGATCTCGCGCGCCGCGTGCAGCCCGGGATCGGCGATGTTGCCGATCAGGAACGCGTCGAACCCCTCGCGCACCGCGCGATGCACGTTCTTCAGCACCTCGCCGGTCTCCAGATATTCCAGATAGCGGAACTGGTCGCCGGTACCGCCGATCTCGGTGATCCCCGCTACATGGATTTCGGTGTCGGGATCGCGCGCCTTGTCCAGGATTTCGCGCAGCACGCGCGGATAGCCGCCCCACTCCGTCTGCCGGGACATGCTTTGATACCAGAGCTTCATGCGGGTCTCCTTCGTGTCGAAAGTTCCTTGACCAGCGAGTAGTCGAACAATCCGGTGGCCAGGGCCACATACACGTCGAACATGTCGGCGTTCACCGCGAACGCACCCACCAGCGCGAAGACAATGATCACCGGCGCCAGGATCGCCAGCGGCGCGCGTGTCACCCGCGCGATCAGCCGCGCACAGGTCAGCGCGAACACCAGCATCACCGCGTTCGCCACGAACGCGCCGGCGAAAATCGTGTACAGCACGTCGCCGCTGCTCTGTATCAGCATCGGCCCGGGGATCATGCCGTGCATGGTCAGCGCCGCCATGACGATCACCGCATCCGCGCTGCCGGGAATCCCCAGCGTCAGCGCTGGCACGAGAGACGAGAACACCGCTGCATTGGCCGCCGTCTCCGGCGCCAGCACGCCGATCACCGCCGGCTTGGCGATGGTGAACCAGTGCGTCGCCCAATCCGACAGACGCAACAGAAAGGAATCCGACTGATCCAGCGAGGCCAGGTTGNNAGCGACGCCAGATTCACCGCCACCCGCGTACGCCGGTGCAGCACCATTTCCAGCAGCACCGGCACGGTGAAGAATCCCACCAGGGTCGGGATCATCGGCAGGCCGTTGATCAGGTCCGGCATCACCACCAGACGGATGTCGCCGCTCGGCGCGGTACCGACCGTGGCGATCAGCAGCCCGATCAGCATGCCGATCGTACCGCGGATCAACGAACCGGATGCCAGCGACACAACCGCCGCCATGCCGAACAAGGCCAACCCGAACATCTCCGCCGGGCCGAAGGTCAGCGCCATCGCGGCCAGTGGCGGCGACAGCAGCATCAGCGACGCCGCCGCGGCAAAGCCGCCGATCGTCGAGCCGACGATCGAGGCACGCAGCGCCCGCCGTGCCAGGCCACGCCGCGCCAGTTGATGTCCCTCGATCGCGCTGGCCGCCTCGCGCGTCGCGGATGCGGACGACTACCCGTCCCGCCCGGTCACCATGATCGTTCCCTATGGCCCCCGTGGCGGCGTGTCGATCAATGCGCGGGCACTGGCGCCCTACTACGAAAAAGCGCTCGGCACCCGTGTCATCGTGGAGAACCGCGAAGGGGCCGGCGGCATCACCGGCTACACCGTCGGCGCCTTCGCCAAGCCCGACGGCTACACTGTCACCATGATCAGCCCGGCGATCACCGCCTCGCCATGGCTGGTGCCGAACGTGCGCTTCACACCAGACGATTACGCCTATATCGGCCAGGTCAGCTTCGTGCCGAACATGCTGGTGGTGAACGCCGACAGCGCGTTCCACACGTTGAAGGACCTCGTCGAGGCAATGAAGGCGAAGCCCGGCGAGATCTCCACCGGGCTGGAGGCGAGCTGGCCCAGTTCCAGCGTGTGCGAGGTATTGTTCCTGGCGCGATCCGGCTGCAAGGCGAAGATCGTGCCCGGCTTCAAGGGCGGCGCGGAGAAGATCGCCTCGGTATTGGGCGGGCATCTCGATTTCGCGGTGAACAACACGCAGGAAGTGATGGCGCTGTACCAGGCGAAGAAGATCAGGGTGCTGGCGATGGCGGCGGCGCAGCGCTCGGCGTTCTTCCCGGATGTGCCGACGTTCCGCGAGCACGGCTATGACGTCACCACCGGGGTCTGGCGCTCGATCGCGGTGCCGAAGGCGACGCCGCAACCGATTCAGGACAAGCTGGCCGCGGCGCTGCGCCAGGCGCTGGCGAACCCCACGCTCCAGCAGGATTTCACCAAGGTCGAGCTGACGGTGGACTATCTCGACCCCGCCGCGACGCTTGCGGCTGTGATGGCGGAATACGCCGAGTTCGACAAACTCTTTACCGGGCTCGGCATGAACGTGAAGCACAAGGTCTAGGCCCGTGTCGCGCGCGACCGGCGGACTGATCCTGGGGGTGGTGTTCGCGGCAAGCGTGCTCGCCACGCTGGGGATGGACGGATCGTTGCACTATCCGCTTGCCTATTCGCAGGCACTGATTACCGCCATTGCGCTGCTGTTTCTCGCCTCGGCGGCGATGGACTGGCGCGAGGCGCGTGCCCGGGGGCCCGCGGGCGACAATCGTGTGGTTGTGCCCGACACGCCGGGCGGGCCGGTGATCCTATGGGCGACCATCGCACTGTGCCTCGCCTATGCCGCATCGTGGACGCTGATCGGGTTTTTCCCTGCCACCTTCCTGTATGTCGCGGCGCAACTTTGGCTGTTGCGCCAGCGGCATTGAGGTTTTCTGCTCGGCATGCCGACGGCGGTGACGCTGCTGGTCTACGTGGTTTTCGCCGTACTGCTGATGCTGCCATTCCCTGGCGGGGTCTGGTTCGAGAGGTAGCGGGCGCCGTTCGCCTCTAAACACCTCCATTGCCCAGAGCCGGGCCTTGCCGTGTTCTTCACCCCTTCGGCGTGCCGCTGGAAAAATCGGCTTCGCGCATCGGGCGCACGCCGGCGAAACCGCGCGCATGGTCCAGCATCTCCGCGCTCGGGCGGGCATAATGGCGGATGCGGCTGACCCCGAGGCCGAGCGAGGCGCGCATCCCCGCCATGAAGGACGCATGGCGGAACAACACGCCGATGGCGTCCATCACCACCGCGCCCTGCACCTCGGTGATGCGATGGCGCCAGATCAGCTCGTTCAGGAACCCGTCGCCGGGAACGATCACCTCGGCGCCGGCGGCGATGGCGCGCCGGCTGGCCTGCTCGAACCCGGCGAGGATCGGCCGCACCGTGGCGTCGTCCGCCTCCAGCATGTATTCGTCGATCGGCGGGCTCATCGGCACCGCGGCGGCCATCCGCCGTTCCAGCCCGTAGGCGTGGGCAAGTTCCTCGTGCTGCGCCTGCTGGTCCTCGTTCAACGCGATCAGCCCGAAGCGACGGCCCAGCGAGCAGGCCACCAGCATGCAGGTCTCGGACAGGCCGACCACGGGGATGTCGACCAACGAACGGGCGGCGCGCAGCCCGGGGTCGTAGAAGCAACCCAGCGCGACGGCGTCGTAGCCCGCCTGTTCCGCCGCCAGCGCCGCCTCGCAGATCTGCTGTTCGAGCAGGAATTCCACGTAGGGATGGCGGATCGCGTCGATCGGNNTCGCTGAAGCTCTGGTGCCAGATGCGCATGCGCCTGCTCCTATCGGCCCATATAGGCGGATGTCAGCCTGGGATCGGCGAGCAAATCCTCGCTGCGTCCGCTCAGCACGACGCGGCCATTCTGCAGCACGTAGGCGCGGCTCGCCAGACGCAGCGCCACCTTCAGGTTCTGCTCGACCAGCAGCACCGTGGTGCCGGCGGCGTTGATCTCGGTCAGCTTCTCGTAGACGGTGCGGATGATCACCGGCGCCAGGCCGAGCGAGGGCTCGTCCAGCAGCAGCATGTCCGGGCAGGCCATCAGGCCGCGACCGATCGCGCACATCTGCTGCTCGCCGCCCGACAGGGTGTGCGCGAGCTGCTGGCGCCGCTCCCGCAGCCGCGGCAGCAGGCTGAACACCTTTTCCTTCGACGCCTGATAGCGCCCCCGCGCGCGTTGGGTATAGGCGCCGACTTCCAGGTTTTCCTCCACCGTCATGAACGGAAACAGCTCGCGCCCTTCCGGCACATGGATCAGGCCCTGCTCGACGATGTCGTGCGCCGGCAGCGCGGCCAGATCGCGGCCGCGAAAGCCGATCCGGCCGGTCCAGCGGATCATGCCGGACAAAGCGCGCAGCAGGGTCGATTTCCCGGCGGCATTGGCCCCGACGATGGCGACGATCTCGCCCGGCATCACATCGAGATCGACATCCGACAGCGCGCGCACGTCGCCGTAGAACGCCGACAGGCCGCGCACGGACAACAGCGCCTCGCCGTTCATGCCAGCACCTCGTCGCCGAGATAGGCGGCGATCACCGCCGGGTCCCGGGTGATGATGTCGGGCGGCGCCGAGGCGATCACCCGGCCCTGATCGAGCACCGTTACCGTTCCGGCCAGGGACATGATCGCCGGCATCACATGCTCGATCATCAGCACCGTGGTGCCCGCCGCGTTGATCCGGCGGATCGTCTCCACCATGCGGTCCACCTCCGTTCCGTGCAGACCCCCCATCACCTCGTCCAGCAGCAGCAGCTTCGGCGCGGTGGCCAGCGCGCGCGCGACCTCCAGCAGCTTGCGCAGCCCGATCGGCAGCCCGCCGGCGATCCTGTCGGCATGGTCTTCGATGCCGAGCGAGGCCAGCACGTCCCGCGCCAGGCTTCTTGCGTGCGTCACGCTGCGCGCCCGCGCCAGGCAGCCGATCGCCACGTTGTCCAGCATGTCGAGCCCGGCGAACGGGCGCGGCACCTGGAAGGTGCGGGCGATGCCGAGGGCACAACGACGTTCCGGCGCCAATGCGGTGATGTCGCGCCCGTCCAGCAGGATGCGTCCCGCGCTCGGCGGGAAGGTGCCGGCGATCATGTTGAACAGCGTCGTCTTGCCGGCGCCGTTCGGTCCGACGATGCCGACCCGGTCGCCGCGCAGGACGCGGGTGGTGAAATCGCGCACGATCGGCCGC
>PKWQ01000197.1 GCA_003133265.1 Acetobacteraceae bacterium | reverse complement strand
TCCAGGACCAGTGCCCCGGCCCCGCCCGCCCAGGCGAGCAACGCGATCCGCCGCGCCCGCGTCAGGACGACGCCGAGCGGGCGCTGATGCTCCGGCGCGACATGGACGAGCGCCGCCTCTCCCTCGGGCAGGCGATCGGTACGCGGGTCGACGGCATGCGCGCGCCCGGCTGCAACCGTGCCGAGGCGATCAGCCCGTGCAATTGATCGTAAAGCTGTTGTTGCAGCGGCTGATCGCGCAACAGATTGAGCGGAATCAGCACGGCGGCGTTTCTATCCTGCTATGCTTGCCTCCCGGGAGGCGCGGCCTGCGCCATGCTGGCATCGGCTTCGGACTCCAAGAGGGGCCGGCAAATTCCATGCTGGCCATTCTTGACCTACCGGCCAGCGGGCGACGATGACGGCAAGAGCGTTATTGAATGTCGCTGGCAACGTTAAATGCTGCGTGGCGACGTTGTGTTGACATAAGTCAATGAGACATTCGTTTGTCTCCGCCAACAGGCGTGTCGGCCGGCCCTGGTGCGCGTTTACTCTCTCCGGCGCGGCTGCGGCCGCCCGATCATCGCCCTTTGAAGGATGGTTTCCGCTTCTCGAGAAAAGCCGAGATGCCCTCCTGCTTGTCCTCCGTGCCATAGATCGTTGTGACGAGGAACGTCTCGAATTCCAGCCCGGAGTCCAGATCCAACTGCAGTCCCCGGTAAACGGCCCGTTTCGCAAAGGCGAGGCCCAGCGGAGCACGCTCCTTATAGACGTTCGCCAACGCCTTCGCCGCCGCAAGCGCCTCTCCCTTCGGCACAGCACGGTTCACCAGACCGATGCGATAGGCCTCAGCGGTGTCGATTGGTTCCGCCGAGAACAACAGCTCCAGCGCCCTGGCGTGGCCGACGAGACGCGGCAGCCGTTGCGTGCCGCCGGCCCCGGCCACCGTCCCGATACGGGAACTGGTGATGGCGAAGCTGGCGCCCTCCCCTGCGATACGAAGATCGCATGCCAAAGCAAGCTCGCACCCGCCGGTGATGCAGAACCCCTCGATTGCCGCGATCACCGGCTTGCCCAGGGCCTCCAGCGCACAGGTCAGGCGATGCCAGGCCTTGAAGTAGCGCGTGCCGTCCGTCGCCGAGCGCACCTGGACCGCCTCGGTCATATCCGCTCCGGCGGAAAAGAACGCCGGGCCGCCAGTGAGGATCACCGCGCTTGTCGATGCGTCGGCCTCGGCTGCCTGCGCCGCCATGACGATCTCGTCCATCGTCCGCAGGCTGACGGCGTTTCGGCGGTCCGGCCGATTGAGCGTGATCACGCAACTCGGGCCGTCCTGCGTGACGATGATCGTGCTATACTTCATGATTGTGTCTCCTGGGGTTTGCCGAGATAGGCTTGGATCACCTCGGGGTGGGCTATGACATCGGCCGGCGTACCCTCGAACAGGGCACGCCCGAAATCCAAGACAAAGACGTGGTCGCACAGCCGGGTGATGACATGGACATGGTGCTCGATCATCACGATCGTTGCGCCGGTGTCCTTGATGCGTTCCAGCGTGGCGATGCAGTCCTCGATCTCGCCGCGCGTAAGGCCGCCCATCACCTCATCCAGCAGCATCAGCTTCGGCTCGGTCGCGAGCACGCGCGCCAATTCCAGTTTCTTCTGGCGCCCGATGGTCAGGGAACCGGCTAAATCGTTCGCCTGTTCGGTCAGTCCGACCAGTTCCAAGGCCTGCTCGCAAACCGTCCGCGCCTGCGCCAGGGAGCGTCCGCGTCCGTTGCGCGAGTACAGCGCACCGGTCATGACATTGTCGATCACCGTCATCTCCGCGAACGGCTGCACGATCTGGAAACTGCGCCCCATGCCGCGCCGGCAAAGTTCGTACGGGGGCAAGCCAGTGACAACATGGCCGTCAAACCTGATCGATCCGGTATTCGGACTCGCATATCCGGTGATGAGATTGAGCAGTGTCGTCTTGCCCGCCCCGTTGGCGCCGATGATGCCGAAGCACTGGCCGGACCGAACCGTCAGCGACAGATCGTCGATCGCACGCAGCCCGCCAAACGACTTGGTAACAGCCTCAACCTCCAGAATGTTCATGGCGCGCTCTCCGCCTGAATGCCGAGAAATGCCGATCGCACCAAAGCCGACCCCCGCAGTTCGGCCGCCGAACCCGATGCCGCGATGGTGCCGTTGGCCAGGACATAGCCGCGATCGGCGACGGCCAGCGCGGCCTCGGTATTCTGTTCCACCAACAGGATGCTGATACCCGCGCGTGCCGTTTCGGCAACCGCGGCATAGACATCCATGACGATGCGTGGCGCCAGGCCAAGCGAAGGTTCGTCGAGCATCAGCAGACGCGGCCTGCTCATGATCGCTCGGCCGATCGCGAGCATCTGCTGCTCGCCACCGGACATCAGCCCAGCCTTTTGCCGCAACCGTTCTTCCAGGCGTGGAAACAGTGCGAGAACCTGGTCCATGGCCCGCGTCCGGTCACGTCGGGCGTGCGGCGCGTAGGAACCGAGCAAAAGATTTTCATGCACCGTCATTTCCGGAAAGACCTGGCGTCCTTCCGGCGACAGAGCGATGCCGAGCGAAACGCGGCGATGGCCGGGCACTTCGGCGATGCTTTCTCCGGCGAAGCGGATCTCGCCGCTCCAGGGCCGCACCAGCCCGGCTATCACGCATGTGGTGGTGGTCTTGCCAGCCCCGTTCGCGCCGAGAAGGCAGACCACCTCGCCCTCGCCGACCTCGATGGACAGATCGTGGAGCACGAGCGACGCGCCGTAGCCCGCGCGAATATTCGACAATGACAGCAATGGCGTCATCGTTCCGTCACCGGCGACGCGTTTTGCGCAGCAGGCCGACGAGCCCCTGCGGCAAGACCAACACGACGGCCACCAGCACCAGGCCGAACACCAGCAGGCTGATGCCGACCATGCCGCCGAACAGAGCGCGCGTGAATTCCTCGAAAGCGATCGTGGCGATCGCGCCGATGATCGGGCCGGGCAGCGTGTAGACGCCACCGAGAATCGGCGCGATCTGCGCGTCGATCGTGGTCTTCAGATCGAATGCCACGCCAGGATCGAGATAGCCGCCATGCCAGGCGTTGATGGCGCCGGCCAACGAGGCGATCGCGCCCGCCACGGCCATGATCCCCACGCGGAAACGGATCGGTGCGACGCCCAGCATCTGCGATGCGGCCTCGTTGTTGCGCATCGCGCGCAGCGCGAAGGCATACCGCGACCGGCTGATTGCCCAGGCGATCAGCGCGGCGACGATCGCCCCGCAGGGTATGGCGAGGCTGATGGCCGCATTGCCGGGGAACAGCGTGCTATCGAGATAGAGCCCATTGCCACCGCCGGTGAGGTCGGGAAGCATCGTGGCCAAGACACGCAGCCCTTCGGATGTCGCCAGAGTGGAAATGGCGAAATAGATGCCGCGCAGCCGACCGGTCATGCGCGCGAGCCCGGCGCCGAGCAGCCCACCGGCCACCACCGCCGGCACCAGCGAAACCACAAATGGAGCGCCCAGATCGTTGGCGGACAGGATCGCGGCATAGCTGCCCAGTCCCCAGAATGCGGAATGGCCAAGCGACACCAGACCGGCGCCAGCCATCATGTTCCAGCTTATCGCGATCATCGCCAGGGCGCAGATGCGAAAATCGATGTCTGTCAGCAACGGCATGCCCAGGAACGGAATGACCAGTGCGGCGATGGCGGCGGCGACGGCAAGAAGAATGGCGGCGGCGGATGGCGGGTTCATGTCGCCAGCGCACTGCCGATGATGCCGCGCGGACGGACCAGCAAGATCCCCACGATCACCGCGAACGCAACGCCTTCGGTCCAGCCGGCGCCTTCTGGAACGTAATAGGCAACCATCGTCTCGGCGATCGCAAGGATGAAGGCACTGATCACCGTACCGGCTATGCTGCCAAGACCGCCAAGGATGACGATGGCGACGGCCTTGAGCAATATTGAAAAGCCCATGAACGGGGTGATGTTGATCAGAAAGCTGACGATTGCCCCGCTCGCGATCCCCAAAGCCGTACTCATGGCGAATGCCAGCGCGTAGATACGGCCGGGATTGATGCCCATGAGAATCGCCGCGTCGTGGTTCTGCGCCACCGCGCGGACAGCCCGCCCCGTCTCGCTGTACCGCAGCCAGGTCGTCAGCGCGGCGATCAGCGTGCCCGCGACCAGGAATGCGATCAGCCGGCCATGCACGACGAACACATCACCGATAATGGTGGTGCTCAGCGCGTATTCCGGCATGGCGGAACGCACATCGCCTGTCCACAGCACCACGGCAATATGTTGCAGGACCAGGGCGATCCCGAACGTCAGCAGGATCTGGTTCAACGCGGGGGCTTTCAGCACCCAGGCGACGACCCCGCGAAACAGCAGCCAGCCGCCCAAATAGCCCAGCACGATCAGAAACGGCAGGGCAAGCAGTGGGTCGACGTGCAGCAATGTCAGCGCCCAATACGCACCGTAAGCACCCAGCATGACAAACTCGCCGTGGGCGAAGTTGATAATCCGCACCACGCCGAAACCAAGCGACAGACCGACCGACATCAGCGCGTAGAGCCCGCCCATCAACAAGGCGTCGATCAATAGTTGCAACAGATTGGTCATGCCGGGCCTGGGTCCGCGCTATTGGGCTGGGCAAGCCACCAATTTTCCGCCCGCCCGCTCCGGCGGATAGAATATTACGTTGTCGTATCCGTCGCCTTGCTTTTGCAACTGGAAGTCGATTACTTTGCCGAAGGCCTGGTGCAAGGCGATTTCACTCGGCCCGAACCGGCTGTTGCCCATGATCGTCTGGTACGACTGCGCAGCCAGCGCCGTGGCGACATGGTCGCGATCGACGGCGTTCGAATGCTCGACCGCCAGCAACGCCAGCATGGTGGAGATGTAGGCGCCGACCTCCATGTATTCCGGTTCCTTGTGGTATTTCGTACGCCACGCCGCCTCCCATTCGTCGCCGGCCGGAAACAGCTTCGGCTCCGCTTGGTCCGCTTTGGTGTGCAGATTCATGATGTAGCTGTTCACCCCGGTCCAGCAGTTCTGCACCGCACCGAGCGAATTCTTGAACTCCGGCAGGGTCGCCTGAAACGTTCCGATCAAATACGGGATATTCAGCTTGGCCGAATAGATCTGCTTGGCGAGCAGAATGGCATCGTTTGTCTGCACCAGCGTATAGAGAATTTCCGGGTGCGCCGACCGGACCTTCAGCAGAGTCGGCAGGAAGTCCGGTGCGCCTTCACGGATCAACTCCTCGTCGACGATCTGAAACCCGCCATCCTTCAGGTATTGACGGGCATACTCAATATGCGCGCGGCCATAGGCACCATCCGAATAGATGATGGCTACTTTCTTGCCGGTGCCGAGTGCCTGCTTCAGGCCGGCCACGATCGTTTCGTGATACTGATAGGTCCACGGGAACGTATGAAAGAAATAGGGATCCTTGCCGACCTGCTTTTCCACCACTGTGGTGGATACACCCGGCACGATCCAGACAGGGTGAGTAGCCGCCTGCTTCCAGGACGGCACCGCGGCGGCGCCACTGTCCGAGCCCCCAGGCCCGATCAGAATATCCACCTTATCCGAGTTGATAAGCTGATTCATAACCGAGACGGTCGTGCTGTTATTCGACTGAGTATCGTGCTCGATCACCACGATATCGCGGCCGGCCACCTTGTCGCCGCGCGTATGCTTCCAGATTTCGACAGCCGTCTCGACCCCACGCTTGATCTGGGCGCCAAAGGCGACGAAGCGGCCGGACAACTCGACCGGCAGGCCAATGCGCACTTCCTGCTGCGCATGCGCCGCGGTGCTCAGGATCAACCCCATGACAAGGCCGATCGCTCCTCGCCGAAGATCGGAGGCCCGGATGTTTCCCATGTCGTTTCCCTTCGTTGCTAGATCGGGTCTTGTTGGCCCGTTTCAGCCATTGCCTGTCTTGCCGCGAAAATTTGGCTTGCGCTTCTCGCGGAATGCCGCCGCCGCCTCTTTCGCCTCATCCGTCCCATAGTACAGGGCGACCGCCTGGAAACCCAATTGCGACTGGCCCCGGATTGTCTCAGTGTCGGCGTTGAACGATGCCTTGGCAATGGCGATCGCGGTCGGACTGCGGTCCAAGATCTCGTCGCACCAGCGGTCGACTTCCGCATCGAGTTCGGCATCCGGCACGACCTTGTTGACCAGGCCCATCGCCAGTGCCTCATGCGCCGGATAGCGGCGACAGAGATACCAGATCTCCCGCGCCTTCTTCTCGCCAACGATACGCGCGAGATAGGCGGTGCCGAAACCTGGATCGACCGACCCCATCTTCGGACCGACCTGGCCAAACACTGCGCTCTCACCGGCGATCGTCATGTCGCAGAGGGTAGCAATCACGTTGCCACCGCCGATGGCGAAGCCGCGCACCTTGGCGATCACCGGCTTGGGCGCGTCGCGAATGGCGGCATGGATCTGATCGACCGGCACACCGATGATGCCCATGCCGTTGCGTTCGGATTTCGCGTCACCGGTGTCGCCGCCGACGCAGAACGCCCGGGTTCCTGCCCCGGTCAGCACGATCGCCCCGATCTCGCGGTTCCACGCCGCCTGGCGCAACGCGTCGATCAGCTCCCCATAGGTGCCCATGCGCAGCGCGTTCATCCGGTCCGGGCGGTTGATCGTGACGGTGGCTACGCCGTTACGCTCTTCATAGATAATATCGTTATAGCTCATGGCTGTCTCATCCGATCATGGTGTAGCCGCCATTGACGCCCAGCACCTGCCCCGTGACATGGCGCGCCGCGTCGGAGCACAGGAACAGCACGGCATTGCTGACGTCGTCCGGTTCGCCGATCCGCTTCAGTGGATAGGCCCGGCGGATTTTTTCCTCGCGCTCCTGCACCGCCGCCTCACCTATCCGATCAGCGAGCTTGCGCAACAGACCCTGTCGCAGCGGGGTGTTTGTTGCGGCCGGCGATACCGCGTTCACGTTGATGTTGTGGCGTCCCACTTCGCGCGCGATCGATTTCGTGAAGGCGAGCACGCCACCCTTAGCCGCGGAGTAGTTCACCTCCCGCTCCTGGCCGGCGCGCGCGGCATCACTGACGATGTTGACAATCTTGCCATAGTGCCGGTCCACCATGCCCGGCAGCAAAGCGCGGGTGCAGTTCATGGTGCCGTGCAGGATCACCCTGATTTCGCGCTCGCAGTCTTCCGGTCGGGTGTCCAGGAACGGCGCGCTGGCCAGCAGCACCGCCGCGTTATTGACCAGGATGTCGGGCCGCATGTCTCGCGCGGCCAGCGATGCCACCATCGCCTGGACGGCGTCGAGGCTGCCGATGTCGCAGAGCGCCGCGAAAGCGTGGCCGCCCGCCTGTTCAATCAGGGCGACGGTCTTGCCAACCAGATCCTCGGCAATATCGTTGACCGCGACGACGGCCCCTTCCCGTGCAAACGCGCATGCGATGGTCTGGCCGATGCCACTTCCGGCGCCGGTTACCATAACAGCCTTGCCGGCCAGTTTCAGGTCCATGCTTTTACCCCGCCCAACAGATCTCGGATTTCCGGCAATACGTTGCCGTTGCCAAAGTCGCGCAGCAGAGCGAACAGCGCGCCTGTGCGATTGCGCAGGAACGGCGCGACCAGGCCATCGAACTTGCGTTCCATGTCGTCCCAGGACATCGGATTGCCGGGATGGCCCTTGGCCACCGGGACATGCGCCTCAAGCGTGCCAGATCGGTCGGTCTCGATTGTCAGACGGGCCGTCGCGAACCCCATGTCGGGATGGCGATGTACGGCGACCTTCGCGGCCAGCGCCGCAACCGCCGGCTCCATCGTCCAGGGCTCGCGGAAATCCGCCGCGGACAGATCCCGGCCGTGCAGTGCCAGCGCCACGCAGTAGCGCAGGTCGAACTTGCCGGCGAGCGACGTATCCGGACGGCCATCCGTCTGTCCGGTGACCTGAGCCGCCAGCGCGCCGACATCCGCCCGCACCGTCCGCACCGACCCAGGGTCGAAATTCCCCGCGCGCAGTGTCCGCGCCGCATCGATCGATGGATGGATCAGGTGACACGCGGCATATGGCTTGAAGCTGTTGTCAAGGATACGCCAGCCGAAGAAATCGATTGGCGCGATATGCAGGCTCTGGTCCTGGATCACCGCATTATCCAGCCCGCCACCCGGCTCGAACAGCGCGGTGGCACCAACCATGCCGCCCGCGGCGAGCTGTGCCGACACCACGCCATCCATTGCGGCCTTACCTGCGTGGAACGGCTTGGCCATCGTTCCGAAGGATGCGGTCAGCCCGCTCGTCTGCGTCGCGGCCAATCCCAGCGCGCGGATCGCGCGTACCGCATCGAGCTTCAGCAGCGCCGCGCTTGCTGCCGCGGCGCCGAGGCGGCCGAACACGCCGGTGCCGTGCCAGCCGCGGGCGGTGACGGCCTGGCCCAAGCCGTGGCCAATATGGGCAACAACCTCGAACCCGGCGATGAAACTAGTGAGCATGTCGGCCTCATCGGCCCCGATCTCCTGACCCAAAGCCAATGTCGCCGCCCACACCGGCGCGCTGGTGTGGGTCACCGCCTCGACATAGGTATCGTCGAAATCCAGGCAGTGCGCGAGTGTGCCGTTGGCCAAGGCCGCCATCGGCGCCGCCGCCGTGCCGCCGAACAACACGCTGGCGCGTCCGCTACTACGCCAGCCGGCGACGGTCTCGCGGACGATGCGTCCGGCCGGTTCGGTGCCGGCGCCGATTGCCACGCTCATCCAGTCGGTCAGGCACAGGCGCGCGGCGTCGAACACGTCCGGCGGCACCGCGCGCTGGCCAACCGAGGCAATATACTCGCCGATCTTCTGACCATTCATCGGAACACCTCCTGCTCAGACGATGCCATCGCGACGAAATTCCGCGATTTGCGCCGCCGTGAAGCCAAACTCGTCCAGAATGGCGTCGGTGTGCTCGCCAAGATCCGGCGCCGGATCATGTTCGATCTGCGCCAGGCCCGCCCGGGCAAGAGGATTGACCAGATGCGGCACGGCGCCTTCCACCGGATGGTTGATCGTGTTGATCAGGCCGCGCGCGGCGACATGCGGCAGCGCCACGGCTTCCTCCGGCGTGCAGATTGGGCAGATCGCGATCCCGGTCGCTTCGAGGTGCCGCATGATCTCGCCCCAGTCATGCTTCGCACAGAACTCCGCCAGCGCCTCGCGGTATTTCGCCTGCTGCGGTCCGTGCGCGCTTAACCGGTCGGCAAGCGATTCGTTTTCCGGGATAAGATCCTCGCGGCCCACACTGACACAGAACGCCCGCCATGATCGCGTCTCCAGCAAGGACACCGCGAGCGGCTTGCCGTCCTTGCTGACATAGGTGTCGTAGCGTGGATTTGCGCCGAATGATTCGATCTTCGGCAGCCCGCTATGGCCGACCATCCGCGCCATGGCCGAGCTGAGCGGGATGATGCACATATTGAACAGCGCATCGAACATGCCAAGGTCGATGTCGCAACCTTCGCCGGTATTTTCGCGCTGCGCCAGCGC
>PKWQ01000357.1 GCA_003133265.1 Acetobacteraceae bacterium | reverse complement strand
CGCCGCGTCGTTGCCGAATACTTGTCCCGCCGCCCAGGACAGCCACCAGGCCGCCGGCGGATGGTCGAAATAGCCCCAGGAGAAAACCCGCCCGGCGGCGACCATATAGCTCTCGTCGACCCCGAGCCCGAGCGCGGCGGCGAACCCCAGCCGGAGCAGCGTCCCGGCCAGGATCAGCCACAGCACCGCCCGCGCGGGCGAGCGGAAACTCATTGCCGCTCGCCCATTCCGCTTAGACGGAAACCAGCTTCGTCTGCTGTTCGCCGAGGCCCGCGACGCCCAGGCGCATCACCTGGCCGGCCTTCAGGAACACCGGCGTCGGCTTGATGCCCATGCCGACGCCGGGCGGGGTACCGGTGGAAATGATGTCGCCGGGATGCAGCGTGATGAAATGGCTGACATAGCTGACCAGGGTGCGTACCCCGAAGATCATCGTCTTGGTGCTGCCGTCCTGCATGCGCTTGCCGTCGACATCCAGCCACATATGCAGGGCCTGCGGATCGGGCACCTCGTCCTTCGTCACCATCCAGGGGCCGGTCGGTCCGAACGTGTCGCAGCCCTTGCCCTTGTCCCAGGTGCCGCCGCGCTCGGTCTGGTATTCGCGCTCGCTGACGTCGTTGCAGACGCAATAGCCGGCGACATAGTCCATCGCCGCGCTTTCCGGCACGTAGCTCGCCTTCTTGCCGATCACCACGCCGAGTTCGACCTCCCAGTCGGTCTTCTTCGCGCCGCGCGGGATCTTCACGTCGTCGTACGGGCCGGAATAGGCGCCGAGCGACTTCAGGAACACGATCGGTTCCTTCGGGATCGGGTTGCCGGTCTCGGCGGCGTGGTCGGAATAGTTCAGGCCGATGCAGACGAAATTCACCGGCCGCACCACGCACGCCCCGATGCGCGGGCTGCCCTCGACCTTCGGCAACGCATTCAGATCGAGCCCGGCGATCGCCTTCAGCGAGGCATCGGACAGCGCGAACCCGTCGATGTCGCGCACGATGGCGGAAAGGTCGCGGATGGCGCCCGCGGCATCCAGGATGCCCGGCTTCTCGGCCCCGGCGGGCCCGTAACGCAGCAGTTTCATGTGATGGATTCCCCCTTGGTTACAGCGTCAGCCCACCGTCGATGACGACGGCCTGGCCAGTGATGAATTGTGCCGCATCGCTGGCGAGATAGACAGCCAGCCCGGCGATTTCCTCGGCGGTGCCGAGACGGCCCATCGGCTGGCGGGCGACGAATGCGGCATGTGCGGCCTCGACCGACCCGGCCACGGCGGCGTTGGCGGCGATGCGCTCGTCCAGGCTCGGCGTATGCACCGTGCCCGGGCAGATCGCGTTGCAGCGGATGCCGCGCGTGATGTAGTCGGCGGCGACCGACTTGGTCATGCCGATCACCGCCGCCTTGGTGGCGCTGTAGATAAAGCGGTTGGCCACGCCCTTCAGGCTGGAGGCGACCGAGGCCATGTTGATGATGACGCCGCCGCCGCGTTCCAGCATCCCCGGCAGGAAGGCGCGCATGGTCCGCGCCATCGAGCGGCAGTTCAGGTCGAAGGCGAAGCCCCACTCATCCTCGGTGGCGTCCAGCAGGCTGCCCTGATGCACAAACCCGGCACAGTTGAACAGGATGTCCACCGCTCCGGCCTCGCCCGCCGCCTGGGCGATGGCGGCGGCATCCAGCACATCCAGCCGTGCCGTGCGGATGGTAGCCGAGGCGAGCGTGGCGAGCTTGCCGGCATCGAGATCCGTGGCGATCACCCGCGCGCCCTTGGCGGCGAAGGCCAGCGCGGTGGCGCGGCCGATGCCCTGGCCGGCTGCGGTGATGAAGGCGGTCTTGCCCGCCAGCCGTTGCGACATATGTCCGCCCCTCAGTGGTTGTTCCGCGATTCGCCGCGGGTCTCGATGATGTTCAGATACAAAGTCGCCGGCTCCAGGCACGCGCCGGTGCCCTGCTGGCCGACCATGGAGCGGTAGATTTCCTCCCACGGCGTCATGTTCAGCAGCTTCGGCGGGGTCCAGGCGGCGCGGCGGGCGGCAAGCTCGCCCTCGGGCAGCAGCACGTCTATCTTGTTGGCGTTGAGGTCGATGCGGATTCGGTCGCCGGTCTTCAGCAGCGCCAGCCCGCCGCCGACCGCCGCTTCCGGCGAGACGTTCAGGATCGAGGGACTGCCCGAGGTGCCGGACTGGCGCCCGTCGCCCATGGTCGGCAGCGTGTCGATGCCCCGCTTCAGCAGCGCGGCCGGCGGCTGCATGTTCACCACCTCCGCCCCGCCGGGATAGCCCACCGGGCCGCAATTGCGGATCACCAGCACCGACTGTTCCTCGATGTTCAGCGACGGATCCTCGATGCGATGGTGGTAGTCCTCCGGCCCCTCGAAGACGATGGCGCGGCCCTCGAAGATGTTGGGGCGATCGGGGTTGGACAGGAAGCGGGCGCGGAACGCCGGGTCGATCACGCTGGTCTTCATCACCGCGGTCTCGAACAGGTTGCCGGTCATCACGACGTAGCCGGCGTTGGCCCGCAGCGGGTTGGCGTAGGCGCGGATCACCTCGCGGTCCGCCTCCGGGACGTTTGCCAGATCCTCGGCCAGCGTCTTGCCGGTGACGGTGCGCACGTTCCCGTTCAGCTTGCCCGCTGCCAACAGCTCCTTCATCACCGCCGGCACGCCGCCGCCGCGATGGAACCGCTCGCCCAGGTAGCGCCCGGCCGGCTGGCAATCGACCAGCAGCGGGATTTCCGGCCCCAGCCGCTGCCAGTCGTCCAGCGTGTGGTCCACGCCCATGTGCCGCGCGATCGCCACCATGTGGATCGGGCAGTTGGACGAGGCGCCCAGCGCGGCGGCGGCCACGACGGCATTTTCAAACGCCTGCTTGGTCATGATGTCGGACGGGCGCAAATTCTCATGCACCATCCCCACGATCCGCCGCCCGGTCTCGTAGGCCATCCAGCCGCGCTCGCGGTACGGCGCCGGGATCGCCGCGCAGCCCGGCAGCGACATGCCCAGCGCCTCGGCCAGCGAGTTCATCGAGGTCGCGGTGCCCATGGTGTTGCAATGCCCGATCGAGGGCGCCGAGGAGGCGACCATCTGCATGAACTCCTCGTAGTCGATCTTGCCCTCGGCATGCAGCTTACGGCCTTCCCAGACGATGGTGCCGGAGCCAGACAGCCGCCCCTTCCACCAGCCGTCCAGCATCGGTCCGCCGGACAGCACGATGGCCGGGATGTTCACGGTCGCCGCGCCCATCAGGCAGGCGGGCGTCGTCTTGTCGCAGCCGGTGGTCAGCACCACGCCGTCGATCGGATAGCCGTGCAGCACCTCCACCAGACCGAGATAGGCCAGGTTGCGGTCCAATGCCGCTGTCGGGCGCTTGCCGGTCTCCTGGATCGGATGGACCGGGAATTCCAGCGGCACGCCGCCGGCATCGCGGATGCCGTCGCGCACCCGGCTGGCCAGCTCGATATGGTGGCGGTTGCACGGCGAAAGGTCGGAGCCGGTCTGGGCGATGCCGATGATCGGCTTGCCTGATCGCAGTTCCTCTGACGTGATGCCGTAGTTCATGTAGCGCTCGAGATAGAGCGCGGTCATCGCGGGATCGGCTGGATCGTCGAACCAGCGGCGGCTGCGCAGGCGGTTCGGCTGCCCGGAGGAATGATCGGCCATGGCTAACCCCGTTGTTTCGCGGTTCGGATGGCGCGCAAAGTGGGCGCGCGGCCGAGGCGGTGTCAACCGGAGGCATGGCGAATGACCGACGCACCGACCCGCGTTGTTCTGGTGACCGGGGCGGCAAGCGGCATCGGTGCCGCGATCTGCCGCACGCTCGCCGCACCCGGCGTGGCGATCCTGGTGCACACACGAAAGAACCACGCGGGCGCCGAGGCGGTGGTGGCTGCCGCGCGCCAGGCCGGAGCCGAGGCGGCAATGGCACTCGGCGATCTTGCCGACCAAGCGACGGCGGATGCGCTGGTGGCAAACGCGGTGGCGCGGTTCGGCCGGCTGGATGTGCTGATCGCCAACGCCGGCTTCGCCGACCGCACCCCGCTGGCGGAGCTGAGCGATACGGCGATGACCCGCTCGGTGGAGACAATCCAGAACGGTTTTTTCCGCCTGGCCCGCGCCGCCGCGCCGCATCTGCGCGCCGGGCGCGACGCGCGCGTGGTGGCGGTCAGCAGCTTCGCGGCGCACGCCTTCCGCACCGACCTGCCGGTGTTCCCCGCCTCCGCCGCCGCCAAGGCGGCGATGGAGGCACTGACGCGCGCACTGGCGATCGAGTTGGCGCCCGCCGGGGTAACGGTGAATGCCGTGGTGCCCGGTTTCATCCGCAAGGATTCCGGGGCGCACGCGGCGCTGGATGCGGAGCAGACCCGGACGAACATCGCCCGCATCCCGATGGGCCGGCTGGGCCTGCCGCAGGACGTGGCGACAGCGGTCGCGTTCCTCGCCTCCCCGGCGGCGGGCTACATCACCGGGCAGGCGCTGCATGTGGATGGCGGGCTGGTGATTTGATGGGATGTTGGCGGCGGGTGGCGCATCAAGAATTGTGAGCCGCACCGAGGCCGGGCACGCGCCGGCGAACCAGTGCCAACCCGAGCAGCGCGACCGCCGTAAATCCCGCCCCTGCCAGGAACGTCGCCGTCGGGCCAAAACTGTCCCAGAGCGCGCCAGCGAGAACGCTAGCGACCAATGCGGCAAGACCGCCCAGCAGGTTGAACACGCCATAGGCCGTGCCCCGCAGCTCCGGCGGCGCGGTGTCGGCGACCAGGGTCACCAGCAATCCTTGCGTGAACCCCATATGCAGGCCCCAGAGGACGACGCCAACCGTTACGCCGGCGAGGCCGCCAGAGAATGCCAATGCAGCATCGGCAGCGATGAGAAACACGAAGCCTATCATCAGCATGGTCAGCCGGTTGAAGCGATCGGACAGCACGCCCGCTGGATAGGCAGCGAGCGCATAGACGACGTTCATCACCACCAGCACCAGCGGGACCAGGACCAGCGGCAGGCCCACCCCGCGCGCCCGCAGGATCAGAAACGCCTCGCTGAACCGCGCCAGCGCGAACATCGTGGCGAAGCCAACGACCAACCAGAGGTCGGGGCCGAGGCGTTTCAGTTCTGCCACGCTGATGGGAAACCCTACCTCGCGGCGTCCCGCGGGGCGTTCGGGTTCATGCACGGCAAACAGAAGCAATCCGAGAGCCAGAAAGGCCGGTATCACCGCGACCCAGAACACGATGTGAAAATTGCCGGCCGTCAGCCACATCAGGCCCACGGCGAGCGCGGGCCCGAGAAACGCGCCAACCGTATCGAGCGACTGGCGGAGCCCAAAACTAGCTCCGCGAAGCTGCTCTGGGACAATGTCGGCGATCAGCGCGTCGCGCGGCGCGTCGCGAATGCCCTTGCCTACCCGGTCGATGAAACGCGCCGCCACCACCCAGCCGACCGACGATGCGAGTGGGAAAACCGGCTTGTTGACGGCCGCGAGACCGTAGCCGATGACCGCCAGCAATTTGCGCTTGCCGAGCCAGTCGGAGAGTGCGCCCGAGAACATTTTGACGATCGAGGCCGTTGCTTCGGCAATGCCCTCGATGATCCCCACCGTCACCATCGATGTGGCGAACACGGTCACGAGATAGACCGGCAGCAGCGCATGAATCGTCTCGGACGAGATGTCCATCAGCAGCGAGACAAAGCCGAGCGCCCAGATACCGGGGGAAATATCACGCAGGCGACGCTCTTGTGGCGCGGCTTCAGACATCGGTGCGGTGACCTACCCTGATCGTTCGGACCATTTGCCTCAATAGCATATCAGCCGGCGTTGCCCATTCGGTCGGCTGTCCCAGGGCGAATTTGATCATATCCCCGGCCAGTCCGCGCCGGACGGCTGCCCTCTTGCGCCGCCGGACGCCACCGTGTATTTGTATTGCGATTGCCAGTCATTCGCAATTAAACGCAGAAGGATAGGGCCGCATGCTCGTCAGCATGATCATCGTTTTCCGTGAAGCGTTGGAGGCCGGGCTGATCGTCGGCATCGTCCTGGCAGCGACCGAGGGGGTGGCCGGGCGAGACCGCTGGATCGCCGGCGGGATCGCGGCCGGCGTGGCCGGGGCCAGCCTGGTGGCTGGGTTCGCCGCCGCCCTGTCCGATGCGTTCCAGGGCGCCGGCCAGGAAGTGTTCACCGCCACGATCCTGGGCTTCGCGGTGGCCATGCTGGGCTGGCACATCGTATGGATGTCGCGCCACGCCCGCACCATGGCCGCCGAGCTGGCGCAGGTGGGCCAGGCCGTGCGGCTCGGCCAGCGCTCGCTCATTGCCCTGGCCGCCGTCGTCGCCGTCGCGGTGCTGCGTGAGGGGGCGGAGGTGGTGCTGTTCCTGTACGGCATCGCCGCCGCCTCGCACACCGCCCCGTTGTCGTTCGCCGCCGGCGGTGCGGCCGGGCTGGCACTCTCCGGGCTCGCCTCCTGGCTGCTGTATCGCGGCCTGCTCGCCATCCCCCTGCATCGGCTGTTCAGCGTGACCAACGGGCTGATCGCGCTGCTCGCCGCCGGTATGGCCGGACAGGCGGCCGCCGTGCTGCACGCCGCCGATCTGCTGCCCGGATGGGGCGAGCAACTGTGGGACACCAGTGCCATTCTCGCCGACGACAGCCTCGCCGGGCGCGGACTGCACACGCTGATCGGCTACGCGGCACGGCCCTCGGGCATCCAGCTCGCGGCTTGGCTCGGCACG
>PKWQ01000476.1 GCA_003133265.1 Acetobacteraceae bacterium | reverse complement strand
TGCAGCGCGCCGTAGTGGCGCTCGTTCAGGCGCCAACTGTGCACCACGGGTAGCCAGGTCCGGTCCATTTCGTCCAGGCAGTGCCACAGCGTGCGGGTCGCGCGCTTGAGAACGCTGGTGTAGGTCACACAGAATTCGTAGCCTTCGGCCTTGAGCAAGCGACCGGCATTTTTCGCCTGTTCTACGCCGGTGTCGGTCAGGTCCACATCGGTCCAGCCGGTGAAACGATTTTCCAGATTCCAGGTGGATTCGCCGTGGCGGATCAGTACCAGTTTGTGCATGCTGTCCCTTAATAAGTCGATAGAAATGGGGTTGAAATCGGGCCGTCGACCCTCAAGCCAAGCCCTCATTCTAGAATCACGGGTTAAACGCACGTTGTGCGTGCGCATTTTGAAACAAGGACTGATGTGAAATTTATTCTC
This sequence comes from Acetobacteraceae bacterium, assembly GCA_003133265.1. Classification (GTDB taxonomy): domain Bacteria; phylum Pseudomonadota; class Alphaproteobacteria; order Acetobacterales; family Acetobacteraceae; genus PALSA-911. The sequence goes on along the minus strand of PKWQ01000476.1, from coordinate 6,780 downwards.
GATAACTGGATGTTGTTCGCGGTTGCTCTGATCTCGGGCGGCCTGTTGCTTTGGCCCCTGATGAAGGGTGCCGCCAGCGGCGGTCTCTCGGCGGCGGCTGCGGTCCAACTCATCAATCGGGAAAAGGCGGTTGTGATCGACGTGTGCGAGCCGGAAGAATTTGCCAGGGGCCACCTGGGTGGCGCGAAGAACGTGCCGCTGAATCAGTTGGAGGAAAAGCTGCCCGCTGCCGTGAAAAACAAAGCCCTGCCGGTGATTCTGGTGTGCCAGAGCGGCGCCCGCTCCAGCCGTGCAGTGGCGATTGCCAAAAAGCTGGGCTATGAACAGGCGCAGACGCTCAGCGGCGGCTTGACGTCCTGGAAGGCGGCCAATTTGCCGGTGGAAAAATCCTAAAGCACGACCAGGGGAAATAGGCCATGCAAACCGTCACCATGTACACCACCGCCGTCTGCCCTTACTGCATTCGTGCCAAACAGATTCTCAGCGCCAAAGGGGTCCAGCACATCGAGGAAATTCGCGTGGACAGCGACAGCGCAGCACGCGTCAAGATGATGGAACTGACCGGGCGGCGCAGCGTGCCCCAGATTTTCATCGGTCAAACCCACGTGGGCGGCTGCGACGAGCTGATGGCGCTGGACGCCCAAGGCGCCCTGCAGCCCCTGCTGGACGCGGCATGACAGCAAGCCAGGTAGCCGCGTTGCGACACCTGAGATAATCTTCAGGTTCCTGTCCTTGGCCCGCTGCGGTATTTCGTGCGGGTCTTGTTTTTACCCAAGAGAGATCCCATGGCTGATACACCCGAACCCGTTTTCCAAATCCAGCGCATTTACCTGAAGGAATCATCGCTGGAACAACCCAATTCACCCGCCATTTTGCTGGAGCAGGAGCAGCCGACCGTGGACATCCAGTTGGGCATCCACGCCAGCCCGGTGGCTGAGGGCGTGTTCGAAGTCACAGTGACCGGCACGGTGCAGGCCAAGGTCAAGGACAAGACGGTGTTCCTGGTTGAGGCCAAGCAAGCCGGAATTTTCGAGATCCGCAATCTGCCGGAAGACCAGATGGGTGCCATCATGGGCATTGCCTGCCCGCAAATCGTTTATCCCTATCTGCGCGGCAATGTGGCAGATTTGATTCAGCGCGCGGGCTTCCCGCCGGTGCATCTGGCAGAAATCAATTTCCAGGCGATGTACGAGCAACAGCAGTTGCAACAGGCGCAGCAGTCCGCGGTGGGTGGCGACACCCAGCCGGCGACGCTGAACTGAGTCCTTGCCCGGTCCGCAAAGACCGGGTCATCGAGGGAGCGCGGGCACGATGAAGATCGGGATTCTTGGAGCGGGTGCCTGGGGTACGGCGCTGGCCATCAGTGCCAGCCGGTCACCCGACGGCGCCCATAACGTCAGCCTTTGGGTGCGCGACGCCGAGCAGGCGCAGGCGATGCATTCCCAGCGGGTGAATGCGCGCTACCTGCCCGATATTGCCTTCCCCGAGAGCTTGCAGATTGAGACCGGTGGTGCCGAATCGATGGCGGCGCGCGCAAGTGCGTCGGACCTGATCATCGTGGCTACACCCATGGCGGGGCTGCGCCCGCTGTTGGAGCAACTGAAGTCCTGCACCGTGCCCGTGGCCTGGTTGTGCAAGGGCTTTGAAGCCCCGCTTGGCGAACACTTCGGATTGCTGGGACACGAAGTCGCAGCGCAGGTGGCGCCGGCTCTTTTGTCCGGCGTCCTGAGCGGGCCCAGCTTTGCCCTGGAAGTGGCATGGGCCCAGCCCACGGCACTGGTGGCGGCCAGCTCGCATGCCAGCGTGCGCGAAGCCCTGGTCCAGGCCTTTCACAGCAGCAGCTTGCGCGTTTATGCCAGCGATGATGTGGTGGGAGTGGAGGTCGGAGGCGCGGTCAAAAACGTGCTCGCGATTGCCACCGGCCTGTGCGACGGCATGCAACTGGGGCTGAATGCGCGCGCCGCCCTCATCACCCGCGGCCTGGCTGAGATGACGCGACTGGGTTGTGCCCTGGGCGCCAGAGCCGAGACCTTCATGGGCCTGTCCGGCCTGGGCGATCTGGTCCTGACCGCCACCGGCGACCTGAGCCGCAACCGCAAGGTCGGTTTGCTGCTGGCGCAGGGACGCACGTTGCAGCAGGCCATGGACTCGCTCGGACATGTGGCTGAAGGCGTGTATTGCGCCCGCGCCGTGGTGCAACGGGCTCAGGGCTTAGGCGTGGACATGCCGATTGCGCAGGCCGTGGTGGCACTGCTGGATGGGCAGATTCGCCCCGAGCAGGCCGTGTCACGACTGATGCAGCGCGTGGCGCGAGAGGAATCCTGAAATCCTTGGGCGACAGGCTGTCGTTACGCGCAGCGAGCGAACTGTTGCCTTACGGATTTGCAGTGCGCCCATGAAAACGGGAGCGCAAGCCCTCGTTGGTCGCAAGCCTAGGCCTTTAGTGAATCAGGCGCTTTTATTTTTACGGCGGCGTACCACGGCTCCCATCAAACCCAAGCCTGCCAACATCAGCGCGTAGGACTGCGGCTCCGGAACAGCGGTCACGGAGACGTTGTCGATCTCCGCGCCTGAATAGCCGCTGGCGCCGCTGGTGAACGTCAACAGGGTCGAGCCCGAGTTGGCGGTGAAGCTCAGGGTCTCGTACACGATGCTCGGCGTGGTATGGCTGACGGTATAGACAGTCGCAGCCCCGCCAGTGAAATTGACGCCAAGAGATTTTGCAGCCGCGGTGTTATCGCCTCCAAGATTGGACGACAGGTCGAAGCCCAGCGCGTACCCGGACGGTAACTGGCTATGCAATGCCGGTTGCGGCGACAAGCACGCTGTCCGCGCTGACGAAGGGTTGCGCGCGCATCCACTTCGTCGCAACCCACTTTTCGCCGCGCTGCACGGCATTGCTGGCATGCACCGAAGCATGGTCGAGTTCACCGAAGCGGTTGCCGTACTCGAAATGCACCGCGTTGCCGCGCTGTGGCGAGACCGCCCAGCCGACCGCAGGAAAGCTCGTTTCGCCCCCGGAAGGCACGTCGTTCAGGTACATAACCAGCGTGCTCACACGCTGGCCGCTGCGCGCGATCGAGGCCTGGTTCGCGGCGTTCGACGGCACCAGAAAGTCAAAATGCGGCTCGCTGCCGGCGCCAGTTGGATAGTGCAGCACCTGCAGGCCCTCACCGTGCTCGGGAGGGAGGTTCATGATCTCGGCAATGCGCCGGTCAAGCCGCGCGATGAAGGGATTTTCGAGCGGTCGAAAGAACATGCCCAAGCTCGTACGCGAGCCTGTGACGACATCGCGTCCGGTTGCCGGATCGGCCACGGTCGAGGGCGTGAGCCGGCCGCGCGCCATCTCGATCAGCTCTTCGCATTCCGTCGCGCTGAGCACGTCGTTCAGCACCGCCAGCATCGGCCGTTCGGCGCGCACCGCGATGCGTACCGTGCGGTCACTGGTCCGGATGGAGGTGCCGCTGAGCAGTCGCGACGGTTGGTAACGGTACGTGGGTGTCGCATCGTCCGCGCCTTCAGACGACCGCGGTGCCGGCAAGTCGACCGCGTCGACCGGCGCGGGGGTGCCGCCCAGGCGGGCGCGTACGAAGGCCTGGACGATCGCCCGCGCTGCCTCTGGCGCCATGCTCCGCTCCTGCATCGCCTGGATCAGCGCGGCCGGGGTTTGGCCCTCGTCCAGGTGCTGAGCGATCCAGTCGCCAAGCGCGGGCGAGAAGCGGACGACGGTGGTCATGAGCCTTGCAGATCGACCGCTACCCAACCCGCATTAGTCAGCGTGAAGGTCTCCTGCAGTTGTGCGGTGCCGGCGCCGCGCAGCACGTTCGAGACCACCGGGAACACCTTCTGCACCTGGGCGTCTTGTGCCCACGGCGCAGCGTCGATCCGGTAGGTGTAGCTCACGACCGCCTGCCGCTGCGCGGTGTCGGTGGTCTGGTGGAGTTCCCAGCCCACGACGTGGTCCAGGCTCAGCTTGGCGGCACAGAAATCGCCCTTCGGGGCTGCCGCGACCGAGGTCTTCACGGTCTCGCGCCCGGGGTCACGTGTCAGGTAGTACTTGTGGCCGGCGTCGGTCAGCGCAAAGCGCCGCACCTTCATGTGGTGCAGGGTTCCCTCGTCGTTGACATCGACCTGCGCGACCGTCGAAGCCACCAGTCCGAGTTTCTCGAGCACCGGCATTTGCAGCGCATTGCGCGCGCCGACGTCGACTTCATGCTGCGTCACGTCGATCGGCCAGGCATTCTTGCCCAGGCACAGGTCACCTCGCTTGGCGAGGTAGCTGTTCATCGCGGAGGTGAACACTTCGGCACTCGGCTCGGCCGTGCGGGTGCAGGCGCTCAGGACCCAAAGGCTGGCTACGACGACGGCACAAAGGGGTACGAAAAGAGGTGCGTAACGGGGTGGATAAGGGATTGACTTCATGTTGGCTGGTTTGGAGATGATGGGAGAGTGTTTCATTGGATACAGGCGCCGGAGGTCGGCGATGTGGCCGGCGCTTTGTAGCCGTCGGTCAAGGTGTTCAGGAAGCAGAGCAGGTCGGCGATGTTTTGCTCTGACATCGGTGGCCTGCTGTGTGCGGCGCGGCCATCCATCGGCATTTGCGTGTCGATGTTGCCGACGAACTGCGGCGGCAAGTCGTTGAACTTCTGTACCGTGCCGCCGACGTACTGGGTCGTGATCAGACCGTAGGTCGGGAAGCTCGGGTCCGCCGTGGCCTTCGGTGTGCCGCCGACGGTCGGGTACCAGATCTCGGGCAGGGTGTCGCGCGTGTTGTAGAAGCGGATCACCTGCTCAAGTGAGTGCATCACACCGTTGTGGAAGAAGCTCTTGCGCGTCGCCACGTTGCGTAGCGTCGGCGCCTTGACCATGCCGCAGAACGCATTGCCGGGCGCGGCCGGATGGTCGGTGCGCAGTGGGCCGCACAGGCCAAGGTCGAAGTAGGTCGGATCGGCGTTGGCCTGAATCGCCACGTTGCGCGGCACGCCGATCGCCTGGTACGAGAAGTCGGTGAACAGCGCCGAGCTGCCGTTCAGCCCGGCGCCCTGATAGTGGCACGAAGCGCAATTGCCGCTGTTCGGGTCGGTCAAGACCTTCATTCCACGCACCTCGGCCATCGTCAACGTGCCGCCGATCTTGTTGCCGGCGTACAGATCGAACTTGCTCGAATAGGGGTGGAAGTCCGGGTCTTCGAGCTGATAGGCCTGCAGCGCCTGGAGCGCGCTGCTGAAGGCGCTGTCGGTTTTGCCAAAGATGGCGCTGCCGAAAGCCTGCCTGAACAGCTCGGCATAGGGGGCTGCCTGCAGCTTCGCAACCACGTCGGCCGCACTTGCATTGGCCATTTCGTTGGGCGCCAGCAGCGGGATTTTGGCTTGATCCGCGAGGGTCGCGGCGCGGCCGTCCCAGGTGTAGCCGCCGCCCGGGCCGGGCACGCTGATGCCGTCGGGGTTGTCCAGCAGGTCGGCGTACGGCGGAGTGAACTCCTTGTAACGCAGCGACGGCACGGCGCGCGTACCGGGCGCCTTCAGGTCGGTGCCGCCGAGCTGCACCGCCAGGTCGTTTGGCGGCCCGTAGGCGGCGCTTTGAGCGTGGCAGGTCGCACACGACATCTTCCCGGAACCGGAAAGCGTCGTGTCGGAGAATATCTTCTCGCCGACCTGCGCGGCCAGACTCAGCGGGATCGCCGGCGAGGAAGGAATTGCAGGCGCAGTGACGGCCGACGACGTCGAGTTGCCGCCACCGCCGCAGGCGCTCAGGGCCAATGCAGCGGCGATCATCGGAACGAGGAGAAGCGTTCGCATGGTGATGGCGGGCATGCCGCCGGCGGCGCAAGGCCAATGCCGGCGGCGGGCAAGCCTTACTTCAGTGCCCAGACGTTGGTCTGTTTGGCGTCCGGACCGACCTGTGGCGCCGTCGTCACGTCCGACGATTGCTTCTGGTTGTAGGTCGCCGGGGCGATCCAGGCGTGGTTGATGGGGCGCACCGAATCGAAATGGGTGTCGGCACTGCCGGCGTACTCAGGCAGGTTCAGGATGTTGGCCGCGATGAATTTCTCCGTGTACTTCGAACGATTCATGTAGGAGCCGTCGATGGCGGGGTCAGCCAGGCCGAACATGTTCTGAAAGGTGCGCACCAGCGAGAAGTGGCTGTAGGCATCGTTGTCAAACACGCCCTTCGGTGCGCTCGCCTGGTTGGTCAGAATGCCAAAGATGCTCTGGCCGTGGCCACGGTTTCCCTTGTTGTAGCCGACGATGCTGGCGTCCGACGAGAACGTTCCGTCGCCATTGTCCTTCAGCGGATTCGCCACGATGCTGTTCGCCACGTTCCAGCCGCAGCACGAGTTGAAGCCCGACGTGGCGGTGCCCTCGTCGAACATCACGATGATCGCGACGTGCTTTAGCGGGTTCTTCCACAGCGTCGAGGCCTGGATCTTCTTCACCACTGCGTCAGTGTAGTTGTCGCCGCGCGTGATGATCGCGTTGCCGCCGCAGTCGCCTGCAGAGACCACGGTCGCGCTGCCGGGGACGGTGCCGGTCACGGCGACGCCATGCATGTCGTCGCACTGGTCCGGCATGATGAAGTTCAGCGCCCCTACTTTGCCGCCCGTCAGGTCAGTGCCGAATTGATCGAAGTCATAGCTCTTCGGGATTGCGTAGGCCGTGCCGTTCTTCAACGCAGTGTCCCACTGGCCGCCGCCCATCGTGCGGTTGCTGTACTTCCATTCCGGCGCACTGCGCACATTCTGGTAGGCCATGCCCGGATGGTGCTTGGTCTTGTACAGGC
>PKWQ01000400.1 GCA_003133265.1 Acetobacteraceae bacterium | reverse complement strand
AGCACGTGCTGACCTGCTACGCCGCGCGCAAGCTGGGCCAGCCGGTGAAATGGGCGGCGGAACGCTCGGAAGCCTTCCTGTGCGACACGCAGGGCCGCGACAACATCACCCTCGGCGAACTGGCGATCGACAAGGACGGCAAGCTGCTGGCGCTGCGCACCCGCAACGTCGCCAACATGGGCGCGTATCTCTCGACCTTCGCGCCGTATATCCCGACCTATGCCGGTACCTCGGTGCTCTCCAGCGTCTACGGGTTTCAGGCGATCTACGCCAACGTGCTCGGCTTGTTCACCAACACCGTGCCGGTNNGACGCCTATCGCGGCGCCGGGCGGCCGGAGGCGAACTATCTGGTGGAGCGGCTGATCGACGCCGCCGCGCGCGAGATCGGCATGGACCGGATCGAGTTTCGCCGCCGCAACATGGTGCCGCCTTCGGCGATGCCGCACAGCACGCCGGTCGGCAAGACCTACGACAGCGGCGATTTCGCCACCGTGCTGGATGCGGGGTTGAAGACGGCGGACTGGGGCGGCTTCCCGGCCCGGCGCGTCGCCTCCGCCGCGCGGGGCCGTAAGCGCGGCATCGGCCTCGCCTACTACCTGGAAGCCACCGGCGGCGATGCGACCGAACGCGCGGAAATCCGCTTCGCCGATGATGGGTTCGTCGATGTCTATGTCGGCACCCAGTCGACCGGGCAGGGGCACGAGACCGCCTATGTGATGCTGACCGCCGACCAGCTCGGCATCGATGGCGAGATGATCCGGGTGCGCCAGGGCGACACCGACACCATCCCCGTCGGCGGTGGCACCGGCGGCGCGCGCAGCCTGTATTCCGAGGGCCAGGCGATCCTGGCCACCGCGTCCACGGTGATCGAGAAGGGCAGGCGCGCGGCGGCCGAGGCGCTGGAGGCAGCGGCGGCGGACATCGTTTTCGAGGGTGGGCGGTTCTCCGTCGTCGGCACCGACCGGGGCCTGGATATCCTGACGCTCGCCGCCATCCAGCGGAAGAAGGCCGCCGCCGGCGAGGCCGCGACCACGCTGGACGCGGCGGAGATCGCCAATGTCGACCATCACACCTTCCCCAACGGCTGCCACATCGCCGAGGTGGAGATCGACCCCGAGACCGGCGTGATCGCCGTGCTGCGCTACAGCGTCACCGACGACGTGGGCAAGGCGGTCAACCCGCTGATCGTGCGCGGGCAGGTGCATGGCGGCGTGGCGCAGGGCATCGGCCAGGCGATGCTGGAGCGCACCGCCTACGATCCGGTCTCCGGCCAGCTGCTGTCGGGCAGCTTCATGGATTATGCCCTGCCGCGCGCCGACGATCTGCCGGACATCGAGGTGGAACTGATCGAGGTGCCCTGCGCCACCAACCCGCTCGGGGTGAAGGGCGCGGGCGAGGCTGGCGCGGTGGGCAGCCCGCCGGCACTGATCAATGCGGTGATCGACGCGCTGGCCGATGCCGGGGTGACGCAGATCGACATGCCGGTGACGCCTGAGCGCGTCTGGCGGGCGCTGTCCCCCAACAAGGCGGCCTGAGGCCCCCCCTCTCGCTCCCTCGCGCGGCCGAAGGTATAGAAAGACGCGAGAGGGAGATCAGACGCATGGAATCACACGACAGCGTTGTTGCCCGCCGTGACGGGCGCATCGGGCGCATCCTGCTGAACCGGCCGAAGGCGCTGAACGCGCTCGATCTGGCGATGATCCGCGCCTGCACCACGGCGCTGGAGACATGGCGCGACGACCCGCATATCCATGCCGTGGTGGTCGAGGGCGCCGGCGAGCGTGCCTTCTGCGCCGGCGGCGACATCCGCGCCGTGCGCCAGTTCTCGCTGGAGGACAAGCGGAGCGACGTGGAGGCGTTCTTCGCCGAGGAATATGCGCTCAATCTGCTCATCGCCGAGTATCCGAAGCCCTATATCGCGCTGGTCGACGGCATCTGCATGGGCGGCGGCATCGGCGTGTCGATGCACGGCGCGTACCGGGTGGCGAGCGAGCACGCGATGTTCGCCATGCCGGAAACCGCGATCGGCTTCTTCCCCGATATCGGCGCCAGCTATTTCCTGCCGCGCCTGCCGGGATCGATCGGCGTGTATCTGGCGCTGACCGGCATGCGGGTGAACGGGGCGGATGCGGTGCATGTCGGCTTCGCCACGCACTTCACCCCCCGCGCGCATATCCACGCGCTGTCGGCCGCGCTGGCGGCGGAGGGACCGGGCGCGCTCGGGCGCTTCGCCCAAACCGTGCCGGCCTGGACGCTGGCGGCGCATCACGCCGCGATCGAGCATTGCTTCAGCGCCGACAGCGTTCCCGAGATATTCCGCCGGCTGGAGGCGGATGGCGGCGCGTGGGCGCGCGAGACGCTGAACACGCTGCGCGCCATGTCGCCGTCGTCGCTGTTCTGGTCGTTCCGGTTGATCAGCGAGGGCGCGCACCGCACGCTGCCCCAGTGCCTCGCCGTGGAACTGGCACTGACCCGCACGACGACGCGCCATCACGAGTTCCTGGAGGGCGTGCGCTCGATGGTGGTCGACAAGGACCGCCAGCCGAAATGGAGCCCGGCGCGGATCGAGGACGTGGACCCCGGCGCGATCGCGGCGATGTTCGCCTAGCGGACGATCATCGCCTCGGTGGGGCGGCGATCTACAGGATGCGGCTGCAGAATGTCCGAGGAATAGATGACCGTTGCTGTCACTGGCGCCGTGAGCATTGAAACGCGCACCTCCTGGATCGTCGCCTGTGTGGCGCTGGCGATCCTGTCGGTGTCCTATGGTGCCCCGCTGATCGCGGTCGTCGCGCTGAAGCCGATCGCCGCCGAGCTTGGCACCACCCGCTCCGCGCCCACGCTGGCCGGATCGTTCGCCTATCTCGGTTCCGGGCTGGGCGGGATCGCGATGGGCTGGCTGTCCGAGCGCGTCGGCGTGCGGGCCACGGTGATGTTCGGCGCCTGCATGGTCGGCCTGGGTTTGGTCGTCTCCACCCTCGGCGGGCTGACCTGGCTGTATCTGGGCCACGGGCTGCTGATCGGGCTGATCGGCGCGGCCGGCATCTTCGCCCCGCTGATGGCGTATGTCAGCCGCTGGTTCGACCGCAAGCGCGGCACGGCGATCGCGTTGATCTCGTCGGGCCAGTATATCGCCGGCACCGTCTGGCCGGCGCTGTTCCAGGTCGGGATCGGGCAGATCGGCTGGCGGCGGACCATGATGGCCTATGCGGGCCTCGTGGTGGTGGTGGTGCTGCCGCTGGCGATCGTCTTCCTGCGCCGCCCGCCGGAGCACGCCGCGATCGGCAGTATCGCCGCCGGGCCGGTGGCGGGCCGGCCGGTGCTGGGGATGAACCCCAACCTGGCGCTGGCGCTGCTCTCGACCGCGACCTTCTTCTGCTGCGTGACCATGTCGATGCCGCTGGCGCATCTGGTGGCGTTCTGCAGCGACCTCGGCTTCGCGCCGACGCATGGCCCCGCGATGCTGTCGCTGCTGCTGGGCTGCGCGTTCATGAGCCGTCAGTTCTGGGGCTGGCTCGCCGACCGGATCGGCGGGCTGCGCACCGTGCTGGCGACCTCGATCTGCCAGATCGTGGCGATGAGTCTGTTCCTGTCGACGCAGAGCGAGGCCGGGCTGTTCACGGTCTCCGCCGCTTTCGGCTTCGGTTTCGCCGGGCTGATCCCGGCGTATGTGCTGACGGTGCGCGAGTTGTTCCCGGCGCGGGAGGCAAGCTGGCGCATCCCGGTGGTGCTGTTCATGGCCCTGACCGGCATGGCGACCGGCGGCTGGCTCGCCGGGGTGATGTATGATCACTTCGGCTTCTACGCGCCGGCCTTCATGACCGGCATCTTCTCCAACGCGGTCAATCTGGTGCTGCTCGGCTCCCTGGTCTGGCGCGCGCGCAGCACCGGCTACCGCTCGGTTTTCGCCTGAGGGACAACAGCATGGCCGCATTCATCCGCCCGCGCCGCCGCGTTCCCGGACTGGTGCTGCTCGCCATGCTGCTGGCGCTGCCGGCGCGGGCGGAGACGCTGTTGCGTCTGGCGGAGACCGCCACGGTGACCGTCCACCCCGACGAACTCGCCGCCACCTTGCGGACGGAGGCGGTCGGCGGAACGGCGGCGGCGGCGCAGGCGAAGGTGAATGCCGCGATGGCGGGCGCGCTCGCGCGGGCGAAGGCCACCGCCGGCGTCACCGTCGCCACCGGGGGCTACAATGTCTACCGCCGCGCGCCGATGCCGAACGATACCGACCGGACGGAACGCTGGCAGGCGTCGCAGAGCCTGGAATTGCGGGGCCACGACGGCGAGGCGATGTTGAAACTGGTCGGCGATTTGCAAACGGCCGGGCTGGCGGTGGGGCAACTCGGCTGGCGCTTGTCGTCCGACGCCATGCGCAAGGCCCGCGCCGAGGCGACCCGCCAAGCGCTGGCAGGCCTGCGCGGCCGAGCGGACGAGGCCGCCGCCGCGCTCGGCCTGACGTTCGATTCCTTCAAGGAGATCAGGCTGGACAGCGTGCCCCCCGCGCCTGGTCCGCGTCTGGCGATGGCCGCGGTATCGATGGCCGCCGGCGCACAGACCCCGCCGAGCGCGGAGGCCGAGGATGTCCCGGTCAGCGCCACCGCCGAAGCCGATATCGTGCTGAAGCCGCGCTGAGCGGCGCGTGCCGCTCAGGCCTCCGGCACGTTCCGGTGCAGTTCCTCCAGCCATATCTTCGCATTGCCGTCCGAGGGCGCGCGCCAGTCGCCGCGGGGCGATAGCGCGCCGCCGGCCGCCAGCTTCGGGCCGTTCGGTACCGCCGAGCGCTTGAACTGGCTGAAGCCGAAGAACCGGCCCAGGAACACCTCCATCCAGTGGCGGATCTCGCCCAGGCTGTAGGCGTTGCGCCGGTCGGCCGGGAAACCCGGCGGCCAGTCCCCGGCGGCGGCGTCGCCCCAGGCGTGCTCGGCCAGGAAGGCGATCTTGGAGGGCCGGAAGCCGTAGCGCAGCGTGTAGAACAGGTTGAAATCCTGCAACGCGTACGGACCGATCTTCGCCTCGGTGCTTTGCGGCGTCTCGCCGTCGGCCACCGGCACCAGCTCGGGCGAAATCTCCGTGCCCAGGATCGATTCCAGTGTTTCCATCACCTCGGCCGGGAACTGGCCGGAGGCGATGATCCAGCGGATCAGATGCTGGATCAGCGTCTTCGGCACGCCGGCATTGACGTTGTAGTGCGACATCTGGTCGCCGACGCCGTAGGTACACCAGCCGAGCGCCAGTTCCGACAGATCGCCGGTGCCGAGCACGATGCCGTTATGGTGGTTCGCCAGCCGGAACAGGTAGTCGGTGCGCAGGCCCGCCTGCACGTTCTCAAAGGTGATGTCGTAGAGCGGCTCGCCGCCGGCGAACGGGTGGCCGAGTTCGGCCAGCATGGTGCGCGCGGTCGGGCGGATGTCCAGCTCCGCCCAGCGCACGCCGAGCGATTGCATCAGCCGCAGCGCGTTCTCCTTGGTGTGGTCGGAGGTGGCGAAGCCCGGCATGGTGTAGGCCAGGATATGGTCGCGCGGCAGGCCGAGGCGGTCCATCGACTGCGCGGCCACGATCAGCGCCTGGGTGGAATCGAGGCCGCCGGACACGCCTATCACCACACGCCCGATGCCGGCGGCGGACAGGCGCTGGGTCAGGCCGTTCACCTGGATGTTGTACGCCTCGTAGCAATCCTGTGCCAGCCGCGCGGGGTCGGCGGGCACGAACGGAAACCGCGCCACGGTGCGCAGCAGGCCGATGTCTTCGGCCGGCGGATCGAGCCGGAAGCCGATGCGGCGATAGCGGGGATCGGCGGCGTGCGCCCGGCGGTTGTCGTCGAAGGTGCCCATCCGCATGCGTTCCTGGCGCAACAGATCGAGGTCGATGTCGGTGATGGCGAGTTGCGCGTCGATCGGAAAACGCTCGGTTTCCGCCAGCACCGCGCCATTCTCGAAGATCGAGGTCTGGCCGTCCCAGGCGACGTCGGTGGTGGATTCGCCGGCGCCGGCGGCGGCGTACAAGTAGGCGGCGATGCAGCGCGCCGACTGCGACTGGCACAGCAGCCGCCTTGTGTCCGCCTTGGCGATGGTGATGTTGCTGGCCGAGAGGTTGGCCAGCACCGTCGCGCCGGCCAGCGCCGCATGGGTGCTGGGCGGGATCGGCACCCACACGTCCTCGCAGATCTCGGCATGCACGATCAGGCCGGGCACATCCTCGGCGGCGAACAGCAGGTCGGTGCCGAACGGCACCGAATGCGGGCCGATGCGGATCGTCTCGCCCTTGATGCCCTCGCCGGGGACGAACTGCCGGCGCTCGTAGAATTCCCGGTAGTTCGGCAGGAAGGATTTCGGCACCACGCCCAGGATGCGGCCGCGATGGATGGCGATGGCGGCATTGAACAGCCGGTCGCCGTGGCGCAGCGGCGCGCCGACCAGCAGCAGCGGCAGCAGATCGCGCGAGTGCTCCGCGAGTTCGACCGCCGCCTGCTCCACCGCGTCCAGCAACGTGTCCTGCTGGCGCAGATCCTCGATCGCGTAGCCGGACAGGCCGAGTTCGGGAAACACGGCCAGCGCCGCGCCCTTCTCGGAGCAGGCCCGCGCCATGCGCAGCGTCGCCTCGGCGTTCGCGGCCGGGTCGGCCAGCGTGGTGCGGGTGGTGCAGGCGGCGACGCGGGCGAAGCCGTGGCGGTAGATGGAACGGAAGGTCATGGTGCCATCGTGGTAGTGTCGGGCCCATATATTGGACGCCGATGAGGTTTCCGCCAAGCGGGGCACCTTTGCCCGCCGCGCGCACCGCGCTATGGAGGCGGCGGGAAACACGGGGATATCGGATGGAAGACGATCAGGGGCAGCACCCGGAGAGCCTGCTGCCCTACGACGAATGGACCCAGGAGGCGCTGCGTCATGTGGTGGTGCGGGCGCTCGCGCATGCCGCGGAGCATGGCCTGCCCGGGGATCACCATTTCTACCTGACCTTTCGCACCGACCATCCGGGCACGGCGATTCCCGCCCGGCTGAAGGCGCAGTATCCGCACGAGATGACCATCGTCCTGCAACACCAGTTCCGCGATCTGACTGTTGGCGAGGGGTTGATCAGCGTCGTTCTGTCGTTCGGCGGCGTGTCCTCGACGTTGGTGATCCCGCTCGCCGCCGTGACCGGGTTCGCCGATCCCTGCGTGCAGTTCATGCTGCGCTTCCAGCCCGCGACCGAGACGGCCGAACCGGAGCCGGAACCCGAGGCGGAGCTGGCGGCGGAAACCGACGAGAGCGAACAGCCGGCCACGCCGCCGCAGGTGGTCAGCCTGGATGCGTTCCGCCGCCGCACGCCGCCCAAAGAGTGAATAACGACCTGATCCGAAAGGACTGATGATGAACGCCCCGATGCAGCGGCCGTCCGGCTTCGCCTATTCCCCGATGTTCCCGCTCGGTCCCGACCAGACGGCGTGGAAGAAGCTCGATATCCAGGGGGTCAGCACCTCCATCTGCGACGGGCGGACGGTGCTGCGCATTCAGCCGGACGCGCTCTCCGAACTGGCGTTACAGGCGTTCCACGACGTCTCGCACCTGCTGCGCCCGGCGCATCTGAAGCAGCTGCGTGCCATCCTGGACGACCCGGAAGCCTCCGCGAACGACCGGTTCGTAGCGCTCGATCTGCTGAAGAACGCCAACATCGCCGCCGGCGGCGTGCTGCCGATGTGCCAGGACACCGGCACCGCCATCGTCTTCGGCAAGAAGGGCCAGCGCGTCTGGGTCGACGGCGACGAGGAGGAGGCGATCAGCTACGGCGTGCATCGCACCTACACCGAGACCAACCTGCGCTATTCGCAGATGGCGCCGCTGTCGATGTTCGAGGAAGTGAACACCGGCAACAACCTGCCGGTGCAGTTCGACATCCTGGCCGCTCCCGGCGAACACCATGCCGACGAGTTCAACCTGATGTTCGTCGCCAAGGGCGGCGGATCGGCCAACAAGACCTTTTTGTTCCAGGAAACCAGGGCGATCCTCTCGCCGGAACGGCTGCTGAAGTTCCTTGAGACCAAGATGAAGACGCTGGGCACCTCGGCCTGCCCGCCGTACCATCTGGCCATCGTGATCGGCGGCACCAGTGCCGAGACCACGCTGAAGACGGTGAAGCTCGCCTCCACCAAGTGGCTCGACCAGCTCCCGACCACCGGCAGCAAGGCCGGGCACGCGTTCCGCGACCTGGAGATGGAGCGGCAGGTGCTGGAACTCTCGCGCAATGTCGGCATCGGCGCGCAGTTCGGCGGCAAGTATTTCTGCCACGATGTCCGCGTGGTGCGGCTTCCGCGCCATGGCGCGTCCTTGCCGGTGGGCATCGGCGTGTCCTGCTCGGCCGACCGGCAGATCCTGGCGAAGATCACGCCCGAGGGCGTGTTCCTGGAGCAGCTGGAAACCGATCCGGCCAAGTATCTGCCGGAAACCACGGACGATCATCTGGGCGACGACAGCGTGCATGTGGACCTGAACCGCCCGATGGCGGACATCCGCGCGCAGCTTTCCGCCTGCCCGGTGAAGACCCGCCTGTCGCTGAACGGCACGATGGTGGTGGCGCGTGACATCGCCCACGCGAAGTTGAAAGAGCGGCTGGATCGCGGCGAGGGGCTGCCCGACTATCTGAAGAACCACCCGGTCTATTACGCCGGACCGGCCAAGACCCCCGTCGGCATGGCCACCGGCAGCTTCGGCCCGACCACCGCCGGACGCATGGACAGCTACGTGGCGCAGTTCCAGGCCGCTGGCGGTAGCCTGGTGATGCTGGCCAAGGGCAACCGCTCCAAGGCGGTGAAGGATAGTTGCAAGGCGTATGGCGGCTTCTACCTGGGCAGCGTCGGTGGCCCGGCGGCGCGGCTGGCGCAGGACTGCATCCGCAAGGTCGAGGTGCTGGAATACCCCGAACTCGGCATGGAAGCGGTCTGGCGCATCGAGGTGGAGAATTTCCCGGCGTTCATCGTCATGGACGACAAGGGAAATGATTTCTACGACGGACTGGAGTGATGCGCTTCACCATCGACCGCCTGGACCATCTGGTGCTGAACGTGAAGGACGTGGAGATCACCGCGTCCTGGTATCAGCGCGTGCTGGGCATGGAGCGCGAGGAATTCGGCGCGGACGATCGCACCGCGCTGAAATTCGGCGGCCAGAAGATCAATGTGCGCCCTGCGGACGCCGATCTCGGCACCTGGCCGACCGGGGTGAACGATGCGCCCGGTGCCGCCGATCTTTGCTTCGTCACCGCCGTGGGGCCGGAGGACGTGATCGGGCATCTGCATAGCTGCGGCGTGACCATCCTGGCCGGGCCGGTCGACAGGACCGGCGCGCTGGGGCCGATCCGCTCGGTGTATTGCCGCGACCCCGACGGCAATCTGATCGAGATTTCCTCCTACCTGCCGCGCTGATGGACAGTTTGCCGCGCCACCTCGCGCCCACGCCCGTCTGAGCCGATGCGCGCTTCGGATTTCGATTTCGACCTGCCGGCGGACCGCATCGCGCACCACCCGGCGCGGCCGCGCGATGCGGCACGGCTGCTGGTGGTTGGCGCGGCGCTGGAAGACCGGCATGTGCGCGACC
>PKWQ01000174.1 GCA_003133265.1 Acetobacteraceae bacterium | reverse complement strand
CGAGGATATTGCCAAGCTGCTGCGTTTCCACTCTTCCACCCAGGAAGGCTGGACCACGCTCGCCGACTACGTGGCGCGGATGCAGCCGGAGCAGGACAAGATCTATTTCCTGGCCGGGGAAAACGAGGCGACGCTGCGGACCTCACCGCAGATCGAGGGTTTCCGCGCGCGCGGGATCGAGGTGCTGCTGCTGGCCGACCCGATCGACGCCTTCTGGCCGGAGCGGCTGGATGCGTTCGAGGGCAAGAAGCTGCGCAGCGTCACCCAATCGGCGGCCGATCTGAAGCCGGAGGGCGAGCCGGCCGACATTTCCGCATTGTGCGCCGCGATCAAGATGGCGCTGGGCGATCAGGTGCAGGAAGTACGCGCCAGTGCCCGGCTGGTGGACAGCGCGGTTGTGCTGGCGGCATCCGACAAGGGGCCCGATTTGCAGATGCAGCGCCTGTTGCGCCGCGCCGGGCGGGCCGGGTACCAAGCCGCGCCGGACCTGGAGATCAATCCGGGCCATGCGCTGATCGCCGCCCTGACCGGCAAGACCGAGGACACGGAGCTGGTGGCGGACATCGCGGCGCTGCTGCTCGATCTGGCGCGGGTGCAGGAGGGCGAAGGGCCGGTCGACGCGAAGAAATTCGCCCGCCTCGTCACCGGCCTGCTGGCAGGCAGCCTCGGGGGCGGGTGACAGCGCGGCCTCCTCCCGGGGCCATTCTCTTGTGACAAGGAAGATATTCAATGCTCGCACCGGTGATCGCGTGTGTGGTGCCCGACAACGGCGACGCCCGGCCGGTGTATGCTGTGCGGCCGCAGGATCTGGCGGCCCTGCTCGACCGACTGAGCGCCGGGCAGGCCGGTTTGCTGCGGGGGCTCGGCTTCGCCGCGGCGGCCGGCGAGCTTGCCTTCCTGCAGGACGATAACGGCCTTACCGGGGCGGTATTCGGCCTGGGGCAGGACCGCTCTCCTTATATATTCGGCGATCTGCCGTACCGCCTGCCGGAGGGCAGGGCCTGGAAACTGGCGCCCGGCGATTATGATGCGGCGGACGCAACGCTGGGTTTCGCGCTCGGGGCCTATCGCTATGGGACGTTGAAGCCGTCCCGTCGCGGCCCGGCGACCCTGGTTATGCCACCGGATGGAGATTGGAGCCTTCAGGAAGCGGCGAGCGCCTGGATGGTGCGCGATCTGATCAATGCGCCGGCGAACCTGCTGGGCCCCGCCGAACTCGCGGATGCCGCACTCGGTCTGGCCCGGCGGTACGGGGCGGAGGCGCATGTCACGTTGGGCACCGCGCTGGCCGATGCCTATCCCACGGTGGCCGCCGTTGGCCGCGGTTCGGCGCGCGAGCCGGTGGTCGTGGTGTTTCGCTGGGCCGGCAGCAAGGCCGGGGCCGATGCGCCGCTGGTATCGCTTTGCGGCAAAGGGGTCTGTTTCGATACCGGTGGCTACGATCTGAAGCCGTCCGCGGCGATGCTGCGGATGAAGAAGGATATGGGCGGGGCGGCGATCGTGCTGGGTATCGCCCGCCTGATCATGCAGGCCGATCTGCCGGTCCGCCTGGCGGTGCGCATCGGCTGCGTCGAAAACTCCGTGTCCGGCACGGCGATGCGTCCGTTGGATGTGATCCGTACCCGCCGCGGTTTGACGGTGGAGGTTGGCAACACCGACGCCGAGGGGCGGCTTGTGCTGTGCGACCTGCTGGCCGAGGCCTCGGATGAGAACCCCGCGCTGCTGCTGGATTGCGCGACGCTGACCGGTGCGGCGCGCGTGGCGCTCGGGCCGGATATTCCGGCGTTGTTTTGTAATAATGACGATTGGGCGGAGACGCTGCTCACTGCCGGAAACACGCGGCACGATCCGCTCTGGCGCCTGCCGCTCTGGAGCGGCTATGATTCTTGGTTGAACAGTCCGGTCGCCGATCTCAACAATGTGTCCTCGAAGCCCTTCGCGGGCGCTGTGGTCGCGGCATTGTTTCTGGAGCGCTTTGTCGCGCCGGGAGTAAGCTGGGCGCACCTGGATACTTACGCCTGGAATGACCAGACGCGCCCCGGACGTCCGGAAGGTGGCGAGGCGCAGGCGATGCGCGGGGTTTTCGCGGCGATTAATAAACATTTGGCCATGAATGTATCGACACGCGCTGGTTGAGTAACGTAATGGTGGTCAGGATTGCGAAACGGGATAACGTTTTTGCAAGGAAAGTGTTTGAAAACGGAATCAAACAGGCCCATTTAGGGGGAGCGGGTCGGGTGCGATTCGCTTCGTCGACGGCAAAGAAAACCATCGATGATGAATATTACCGAGGATAATGAAAGGGTTGAACATGGCTGCGAGCCATAACGCTGACCAGTTGGTCGGCATTCTTCGCGATACCGTGGTGGCGCTGGTGCGCCGTGACGGGCCGGATCTGTCGGCACGGCAGCTTGGGGTGTTCCTGACCTGCTACCTGCATGACGGCCCGCATACGGTGCGTGGGCTGGCGGCGGGACTGAATGTCTCCAAGCCGGCGATCACCAGGGCGCTCGATCGTCTGGGTGAACTCGATCTGGCCCGCCGCAAGGTGGACCCGCTGGATCGTCGCAGCGTGCTGGTGCAGCGCACGATGAAGGGCGCCGCGTTCCTGCGCGATCTGCGTAGCGTGATGACCGAAGCCTCCGCCGTCGCTCCGCGCAAAGCGCCTGCGGAGTCCTCGCGCAAGGTTGCGCACGGCTGATTCTGCCGCCTGATCGCGTGGACGGAGCTGGGAGTGTTTGCCAGGCTCCGTCCGCTCGGCAGGCCGACCTGCCCGGTGCGCCCGCTCCCAGTAAGTGAGGCGGGGGAGGAGGCGTCGGGCCAACCGAATTAAATACCAAGACAGGCATGCTGCCCGCTCGCGGGTGGCGAGCGTCGTATTGTCTGTCAGCCGCCCTTCACGCCGCCGGTGGTCAGACCGGCGACGATTTCCTTCTGCATCAGCAGGGTCAGCAGCAGCACCGGCGCCGTCACCACCAGCGCGGCGGCGGCCAGCGGGCCCCAGCTGACCTGCTCGAAGGTCAGGACGTTATAGACGGCGACCGGCAGCGTGCGCGTCTCGCGCCCGGCCAGCACCACGCCGAAGATGAAATTGTTCCAGCTGAAGATGAACGCCAGGATCATTGCCACGGTGATCCCGGGTCGTGCCAGCGGCATCGCCACATAGCGGAATGCCTGCCAGATCGTGGCGCCGTCGACCAGCGCCGCTTCCTCCAGCTCTCCCGGCAATCCCTCGAAGAAGCCGATCATCACCCAGACCACGACCGGCACCGTGATCACCAGATGGGTGATTACCAGGGGGGCCAGCGTCCCGGTCAGCTCCATCCACTGAAACATCAGGAACAGCGGGATCAGGTAGGACAGGCCCGGGGTGATGCGCGCGATCAGGATCAGGATCGCCGCCTTCTGCGCCTTCGACTTGGCGATGCCGTAGCCGGCCGGCACGCCCACCAGCAACGCCAGTCCGGTGGCGCCGAACGAAACGATGACCGAGTTGATCGTGTAGGTCAGGAAGTCGTTCTTGGCGAACACGTCGATGAAGTTGTTCAGCGTTGGCGGGTTGGGGATGAACACCGGCGGGAAGGCCATGTTGTCGATCTCGTTCTTCAGCGAAAGCGAGATCATCCATAGGAAGACCAGGATCGCCGGCGAGACCAGCACCAATACCGTCAGATAAAGCCCGAGCCGGCCGAGCCAGCGCTTGGCCCGGTGCTTGTTCACGAAACGCTGGTTTCTGGTGCGCGCGATCATTGGAATGCCTGTTTCTGCCGCACGTTCAGCAACAACATGCTGATCGCCAGGATCAAGATGAAGAACACCACCACCATCGCCGAGCCGTAGCCC
>PKWQ01000313.1 GCA_003133265.1 Acetobacteraceae bacterium | reverse complement strand
CGCCGATCGGGCCGCCGGCGACCAGATGCGCGGCGATCAGGAAGCAAATGATCGGCACCAGCTCCAGCGCCAGCCGCCCGATGATACCGGGCAGCAGCCGGATGCGCGCCAGGATCAGCGATTTCCGCCGCCGCGGCGGTGGCTCCACATCGCCGTGCTCGGCGCGCGCCTCGCCGGTCTCGTCGGGTTCCGGCTCGGCCGGAAGCGCGCGCGGATCCAGCAGGGCGATCGGCCGGCGCAGCACTCGCCTGGCCGCCCATTCCACCGCCAGCCCGGCCCCGAACACCGCCAGCAGCCGCCAGGCGGTGTCGATCAGCTGGGCTTGGCCGAGCGGATCGGTCACCATGACCGCCGCCCAGTTCCAGACCGAGGGGATGGCGCCGATGGCGTCCAGGGCGCCCATGGCACGGTCGCCGATGCGGCTGGGAAAGCCCGACGCGCTGACCAGCAATTGCNNTTGCAGCGGGATGCCGAGCTGTTCGGTACCGGCTGGCGTCGCCGTGGTCTGCTCCGGCGGCGGCAGCGACTTGGCGATCGCCTCCAGCGTGGCGGTGAAGTCCGCCCGCTTCTTCGGATCGTTCAGCACCTCCAGCACGCGCCGCGCCTCCGCCGGGGTGGTCGCCGTCGCCGGCGAGCCAGGTGGCGGCGGGCCAAGGGGCGGCGGGCCAGCAGGGGGCGGCGGGGCGGCGGCGGCGAGCAGCAGCAACAGCAGGGGCAGGAGGTATTTCATGGTTCCGCTCGACCACAGCAGCGCCGGGCGGTCAACTATATCCGTATCAAGACTGGTGCAAAGCCGCGGAAAATCGACTATGTGGACGGAATGAAGACGTTCCTGACAGTGCTGGTGATCGTCGCCATGCTGGGTACGCTCGGTGTCCTGTTCGCCGGGGTGTTCGGCATGGTCCGTGGCGGCGGCGATCCGGCCCGGTCCAACGCGCTGATGCGCTGGCGCGTCATCCTGCAGGCCGCGACCCTGATCCTGTTCGTCCTGCTCATGAGCCTGCTACGCGCCTGATACGCGCCTGATACGTGTCAAATGAACCGATCTGGTGACGTCTGCGGTTTGACAGCGACGGTGCCTGCTGCATAAGGTCCGCCCGGTCTTATCGCAGGTGCGAACAGGTGGGCCGACCGGGCCTGACGCCGCACTTGAGTCCAGGAAACGGCACTGATCCCATGAAAATTCTCGTCCCTGTCAAACGGGTGGTTGACTACAACGTGAAGGTTCGCGTGAAGGCGGACGGCACCGGCGTGGAGACCGCCGGGGTGAAGATGTCGATGAATCCATTCGACGAGATCGCCATCGAGGAAGCGGTCCGCCTGAAGGAGAAGGGCGTCGCCACCGAGATCGTCGCCATCTCCGTCGGGGTAGCGGCGTGTTCGGAGACGATCCGCACCGCGCTGGCCATGGGCGCCGATCGCGGCATCCTGGTGGAGACCGACGTCGCGGTCGAGCCGATCGCCGTGGCGAAGATCCTCAAGGCGCTCGCCGAAAAGGAGCAGCCTGGGCTGATCATCCTCGGCAAGCAGGCGATCGACGACGACATGAGCGCCACCGGCCAGATGCTGGCGGCGCTGCTGGGCTGGCCACAGGGCACGTTCGCCAGCAAGCTGACGGTCGAGGGCGATGGCATCACCGTCACCCGCGAGGTCGATGGCGGGCTGGAGACGGTGGCGCTGTCGCTGCCGGCGGTGGTCACCACCGACCTGCGCCTGAACGAGCCGCGCTACGCCTCGCTGCCGAACATCATGAAGGCGCGCAAGAAGCCGATCGACATCGTGAAGCCGGCCGATCTCGGGGTCGATCCGACGCCGCGCCTGACCGTGCTCAAGGTGACCGAACCGCCGAAGCGCGTGGCCGGCAAGAAGGTCGCCTCGGTGGCCGAACTCGTCCAGAAGCTCAGAACCGAAGCGAAGGTGATCTGACCATGACTGCGCTCGTTCTTCTCGATTACGATGCCGCCGGCATCAAGCAACCCTCGCGCAGCGCCGTGGCCGCCGCCACCAAGCTCGGCGAGGTCCATGTCCTGGTGACCGGCAAGGGACTCGATGCCGCCGCCGCCGCCGCCGCGAAGCTGCCCGGCGTGTCCAAGGTGCTGGTCGCCGACGGCGATGCCTACGCCAACCCGCTGGCCGAGAAGCTGGCCGCGCTGCTCCTTGCCCTGGCGCCCGGCTACAGCCATCTGCTTGCCCCCGCGACCGCGTCCGGCAAGAACGTGATGCCGCGCCTCGCCGCCTTCCTCGACACCCAGCCGATCAGCGACATCGCCGACGTGGTGGACGCCGACACCTTCGTGCGGCCGTTCTACGCCGGCAACGCGCTGGCCACGGTGAGGTCGTCCGACAAGATCAAGGTCATCACCGTCCGTGCCGCCAGCTTCGATCCGGTCGCGGCCGAGGGTGGTTCCGCCACCATCGAGGCGGCGCCGTCAGCCGATCTGCCGAACAGCTCGCGCTTCGTCTCCTCGGAACTGTCCAAGAGCGAGCGACCGGAACTGACCGCGGCGCGGGTCGTCATCTCCGGCGGCCGCGGCATGCAGAACGGCGACAACTTCAAGCTGCTGGAGCCGATCGCCGATGCGCTCGGCGCGGCGGTCGGCGCATCGCGCGCGGCGGTGGATGCCGGTTTCGTTCCCAACGACTATCAGGTCGGCCAGACCGGCAAGATCGTCGCCCCNNGCGATCAACAAGGACGAGGAGGCGCCGATCTTCCAGGTCGCCGATTACGGCCTGGTCGCCGATCTGTTCGTGGCGCTTCCCGAACTAGCAGCCGAGCTGGAGCGTGCCTGAATGGATATGAGTGTCACCCCGACCCCTGTGTCGGGGCAGCCCGATAGTGTCGCCCCGGATATCGCCGAGGTCGGTGTGATCGGCGCCGGGCAGATGGGCAACGGCATCGCCCATGTCTGTGCCCTGGCCGGGCTGAAGGTCGTGCTCGCCGACGTGAAGCCCGAGGCGCTGGAACGCGCGATGGCGGTGATGGGCCGCAACATGGACCGGCAGGTCAATCGCGGCACCATCGGCGCCGAGGACAAGATGTTCGCCCTCTCGCGCATCACCACGACGACCGACTACGCCGCGTTCGGCACCTGCGACCTGGCGATCGAGGCGGCGACGGAGAAGGAGGAGGTCAAGCGCAGCATCTTCAAGGCGCTGACCCCGCATTTGAAGCCGTCCTGTCTGCTGGCGTCCAACACCTCCTCGATCTCGATCACCCGGCTTGGCGCGGGTACCGACCGGGCGGAAAAATTCATCGGCATGCATTTCATGAACCCGGTTCCGGTCATGAAGCTGGTCGAAGTGATTCGCGGCATCGCCACCGACGAGCCGACCTTCCAGGCGGTGCAGGCGCTGGCCGCGAAGCTCGGCAAGATCACCGCCGTCTCCGAGGATTTCCCGGCCTTCATCGTCAACCGCATCCTGGTGCCGATGATCAACGAGGCGGTCTACGCGCTATACGAAGGCGTCGGCTCGGTGACGGCGATCGATACCTCCATGCGGCTCGGCGCCAACCACCCGATGGGGCCGCTGGAGCTTGCGGACTTCATCGGTTTGGATACCTGCCTGTCGATCATGCAGGTGCTGTACGAGGGCCTGTCGGACAGCAAGTATCGCCCGTGCCCGCTGCTGGTGAAATATGTCGAGGCCGGCTGGCTCGGCCGCAAGAGCAATCGCGGCTTCTACGACTACACCCAGACCCCGCCGCGCCCGACGCGCTGACTGGCGGGGCTACCCGCCCAGAAACAGCCCGACCACGACGTCCAGCAGCACCAGCAGGGTGGCCTGCCAGCCGCGCACGTCCAGCGCGAGGCGGGTGGCGAACCATTGCAGCCACAGCGCCCAGAACAGCGCGATCAGCCCGAGCGCCTGATCGACCCAGCCCGGTGCGCCGAATGCTCCGGGCATGCTGGCCGCCAGCAGCAGGATGTACTGGACGACGTTGCACCAGTTCCAGGCGGCGATGAAACGCGGCCAGCGCACGGCACGGCCGTACGCCGCCACGACGGGGCGGGACAGCAGCGCGTAGCCGGCCCAGCCGATCACATACAGCAGCGCGGATGCGGCCAGTGCGTGCAGCGCATCCGGCGGGGTGCCGGCGGTCTGCCACGTCAGCAGCCGCAGCAGCACGAAGCCGGGCAGGCAGATCGCCACCGCCCAGAAGCTGCGCGCCGCCCCGGCCGCATCGTGCGACATCCGCAGGATGCCCTCGGGCCGCCCGCGCGCCAGCAGGAATGCCCCCGACAGCCCGCCCCTGATGTCCGTTGCCAGGCTCATGCGGCGGTGGCGTAGGCCAGCAGCCTTGGCCCCATTGCCAGCAGCAGCGTCCCGACATTGATCGCCAGCACCAGCAGGACCGCCCGGCCGCGCGGCAGGCCAAGGCCGCGCCGGGCGAGGAAGAAATGCAGCCACAGCCCGTAGCCGGCGAGCAGGCACGTGGCGCCGATCGCCGCCACGCCGATCGGCAGGCCGGCCTCGATCGCCACCTCGGCCGCCAGCAGCACCAGCGCCACCGCCATCGGGATGACCCATTGGCACCAGTTGAAGGCGACGGCGAAGCGCAGCCACTGCGCCTCGCGCCCCCAGGCGCGGGCGACCGCGTGGGAGATCACCGGCGGTGCCAGCACCGCGCAGCAGGTCGCCAGCAGGTCGCTCAACCCAGTCAGTGCCAGTCCGTTGGCCAGCATCATCAGAAAGCCCACGATGGGCAGGCCGAGCAGCGGCGCCAGGCTGGTCATGAATGCCTGGGGCGTCGGGTCGAAGCGGTCGAAACCATCCGCCCGACCGGTGGCGAGGCGGAAGATGCCGACAAGGATGCCCATCGCCATCGGCCGAGCCCCCTTCCGGTCGGTGGGCGGGGACGGGCTCATGCCAGGAAGTCGGCCAGCACCGCGCGGTAGATGCCTGCCAGCGCCCGCAATTCGTCCACAGGCACCCGCTCGTCCACCTGATGCATGGTCGCGCCGATCAGCCCGAACTCCGCCACCGGGCAGAAATTGGCGATGAAGCGCGCGTCCGAGGTGCCGCCGCCGGTATCCAGCTTCGGCTCCACCCCGCTCTCGCGCGCGATGGCGTTCTTCAGCGTGTCGACCATCGGCCCGGGCTGGGTCAGGAACGACTCGCCGCTGATCGAGACATCCAGATCGAACCGCTCGGCGTGCTGGGCGATGGTCGCGCGCAGCCACGCCGTCAGCGAGGCGCCGGTGTGGCGGTCGTTGAAGCGGATGTTCAGCGCCGCCCGCGCGGCGGCCGGGATCACGTTGGTCGCGGGATTGCCGACATCGACGCTGGTCAGTTGCAGCGACGACGGCTCGAACCATGTGCTGCCGGCATCCAGCGGCGCGGCGGTCAGCGCGGCCAGCGCGCGCACCAGCCGGTGCACCGGATTGTCGGCGCGGTGCGGATAGGCGACGTGGCCCTGGGTGCCGTGGATGGCGATCCGGGCGTTCAGGCTGCCGCGCCGGCCGATCTTGATGGTGTCGCCGAGTCGCACCGGGCAGGTCGGCTCGCCCACCAGACAGAAATCCGGCACTTGGCCGTTCTTTGCCATCCAGTCGAGCACCTTGACGGTGCCGTCGGTCGCCGGGCCTTCCTCGTCGCCGGTGATCAGCAGGCTGATCGAGCCTTTCGGCGCGCCGTCCGCGAGGTGGCGCGCCGCCGCCGCGACGAAGGCGGCGATTCCGCCCTTCATGTCGCAGGCGCCGCGCCCATACAGCACGTTGTCGCGCACCTCGCCGGAGAACGGCGCCGCCGCCCAGTTGGCGTCACCCGGCGGCACCACGTCGGTATGGCCGGCGAAGCAGATATGCGGTCCCTCGGTGCCGATGCGGGCGAAGATGTTCTCGATCTCGCCGTAGCGCAGCCGCGTCACGGCGAAGCCGAGCGTTTCCAGCGCGCCGGTCAGCACGTCCATCTCGCCGGCATCGGCCGGCGTGATCGAGGCGCAGCGGATCAGTGCCTGGGCGAGGGGAAGCGGGTCCTGAAGGTCGCTCAATCGCGCAACAACTCGTTGATGGAGGTTTTCGCCCGTGTCTGCGCGTCCACCCGCTTGACGATCACCGCGCAATAGAGCGACGGCCCGTTGCCCGCCGGCAGCGCGCCCGGCACCACCACGGCATAGGACGGCACCCGGCCGATGAAGATCTCGCCGGTGGCGCGGTCGATCACCTTGGTCGAGGCGCCGACGAACACGCCCATCGACAGCACCGCGCCGCGCTCGACGATCACGCCCTCGGCCACTTCGGAGCGGGCGCCGATGAAACAGTCGTCCTCGACGATCACCGGGTTGGCCTGCAACGGCTCCAGCACGCCGCCGATGCCGACGCCGCCGCTGATGTGGCAGTTGGAGCCGATCTGCGCGCAACTGCCGACGGTCGACCAGGTGTCGATCATGGTGTTGCGCCCGACATAGGCGCCGACATTGACGAAGCTGGGCATCAGCACCGCGCCCGGCGCGATGTAGGCGGAGCGGCGCACGATCGCGCCCGGCACCGCGCGGAAGCCGGCTGCCTTGAAGCGCGCGGCGTCCCAGGCGGCGAACTTCATCGCCACCTTGTCGAACACCGGCGCGCCGCCGGCACCGTCCATCGGCGCGGAATCCTGCAAGCGGAAGGACAGCAGCACGGCCTTCTTCAGCCACTGATTGACCTGCCAGCCGGTCGCGGTGGGCTCGGCGACGCGGACCGTGCCGGTCTCCAGCGCGTCCAGCGCCGCGTCCACCGCCGCGCGCGGCGCGCCCACGGTCGCGGCGGAAAGCGTGTCGCGCGCCTCCCACAATTGCTCGATCGTCGTTTCCAGCGCGTGGTCGGTCATCTGGTTCGCATGCTCCGCTTGGTCCTGAAATCCGGGCCGGACCATGCGCATCGCCCCTTCGTCTGTCAACGCGGCGCACATCCTTTGCCGCGGGATGCGGAACCCGCCGTGGTGCTAACCTCGTGTTTACGCCGCCCGGTGTGAAATGCATCTCGCCTATGGGGCCGGCACGACAATGAGCAATCACATCGAGACCGTGCAGGGTCTGCAAGACGCGGCGGTGCGCGCCAGCGACCCGTTGCGCGGGGCTTTGCTCGACAGTCGCCAGCGCTGGCACGATCTGGTGGCGATGGCCGCCGATCTCGGGTTCGAGACCGACGAGTGGGGCCGCTTCGTGTTCCTGACGCCGGACCCCGCACTCGGCTGGTCGGCGGCGACGCTAATTGGCCAGCCGGCGGAACTGCTGCTGGCCGGTCCGGCGGGGATCGCCGGGTTCAATCCGTTCCGTCCCACCGCGCTGATGCGCGGCCGTCGCGTGTGGCTGAAACGGGCGGATGGCATCCCCGCCTGTCTGACCTTCGCCGCCGCGCCGCTGTTCGACCGCGAGGGGCGCATTGTCGGTGCCCGCGGCATGGGCATCGACATGACCGAGCAGGAGGGTCACGACGCGCGGGTTGCCGCCGCGCTGCGACGCGGGGAGGTGGTGGACCACATCCTCTGGCGCATGCACCAGGAGGTTCTGGCGCCGCGCATGATGGTCGCGGTGCTGGAGGCGCTGGTCCACGCCCTGGGGGCGGAGGGCGCGTCGGTGGTCGATATTCTGGGCGGCGGGCAGGGGCCGACACTGCTGCACGAGGCCGGCGGCGGGACGCGGGCGGTGCTGCCGACCGTTGCGCGACTGCTGAGCAATGACACCGGCACCACCCCGGCCCAGACGGTCAGCCCCGATGGCCGGCCGCTGATCGCCTGCACCTGCCAGACGCGCTTCGGCGAGCATGCCGGCCTCGCGGTCTGGCGGGCTCCCGGCGTGCGTCCCTGGGACGCGGAGGATCTCGTGCTTGCCGCCTCGGTCGCCGCCATCGTCCGCGTGGTGCTGGAACACGAGGCGATCCAGCGGGAAATGGCGCGTCAGGCGCGCACCGATCCGCTGACCGGTCTGCTGAACCGTCGCGCCTTCCTGGAGGAACTGCCGCGCCATATCGATCGGCTGGACCGGGAGCAGCAGGTGGGGACGCTGATGTTCGCCGATCTCGACAATTTCAAACAGCTGAACGACCGGCTGGGCCATGAGATCGGTGACAAGGCGCTGTGCCTGACCGCCGCCCTGCTGCGCGAGGCGGTGCGGCCCACTGATCTGGTGGCGCGGCTCGGCGGGGATGAATTCGCGCTCTGGCTCAATGGCGCCGACCACCTGACCGCCGCCGAACGCGCCGAGTATCTTCGGGTGGAGACGCCGCGGCGGTTGGAGGAGATTGCCGGCGGTTGCGGTCTCTCGCTCGGGGTTTCGATCGGCATCGCCACGCGCCGCGCCGACGGCGGCGAGCAGACCGACAGCCTGATGCGCCGCGCCGACATGGCGATGTATGAGGTGAAACGCTCCGGTCGCGGTCATTGGCGCGTCGCGTCCGAGGACATCGGATGACAGCACCGCGCATCCGCGTCGGCGCGGCATCCGCGCCGCCGCCGGACGTGGACCGGGTGCTGGCCACGGACGCCGACGAGCGGGTGCGGGTGTTGCTGGCGCGCAAGCTGGCGGCTCTGTCGGGGACGTTGCTGGAGCCGGATCGGGAACGGCTGAGCCGGCAGGCGCGCGTGATGCTCGCCCATCTGGTCGAGGACGAGGCGGAACGGGTACGCGCGGCCATCGCCGACGTGGTCAAGCAGATGCCGAATGCGCCGCGCGAGCTTATTTTGCGTCTGGCGCGCGATACGGCGGTGACGGTCAGCGATCCGGTGATCCGGCTGTCGCCGCTGCTGACGGCGGAGGATCTGCTGGCCCTGCTGGCCGCCGCCCCGTCTCCCACCATCGCCCTGTCCGTCGCGCGCCGGTTTCAGCATGCAGGTCGCCGGGCCGTTGCAGGCGCTGCTGGCCCGGCTGCCGCCGGCGCAGATCCTGCCCCCGGGGCCGGACTGCACGTTCCCGCTGGCGGTCGAGGAGATGCGCTGGCAGCTCGATTTCCTGAGCCGGATGGGCAGATGACGGTGGTTTGGCCTCAGTCCGGCGCGCGCAGCAGCAGCCGGTTGATCCGCTCCAGCGCCGTATAGGTCGCCCGCCATGCCCGGTCGAACGCCTCGGGCGAGGTGCCGGCGCGTTCGGCCAGCGCCGCGCCGATGCCGGCCACGCTGCGCTGGCCGTCGATCAGCCGCAGGATCGCGCCGGCCAGCGGTGGCAGGGCGATCGGCAGACGCAGCCCGTCGAACAGCATCGATAGCGTGCCGTCGGGCTGGATGTGGCGCGCCAGTTCCTCGGTCGGCATCGCGCGCGCGATCGGCACCGCGTCCAGGGCAAACGGGTCGGCCACGGCACGCGGCTCGCCCGCACGCACGCAATAGACGATGTGCGCGCTCATGTTGCCGGCCAGCGCCTCGGCCAGCGTCGCGCGTGCCAGCGGGTCCAGCGCCTCGGCCCGCGCGCGCAGGCGCGGATCGGGCAGCAGCGGGGCCGGGTCGTAGCGGATCGGCTCCACCCAGCAGGCGACGTCCAGGCCCGCCCCGGCCAGCAGCGCGTGCAAAGCCGGGACGGTGAAGGCGACGTCGCGCGGATTGAGCAGCAGGTCGTACAGCCCGGCATCGCCGCCGTTCACGTGGTCGTCGATGAACCGGTTCTGCCGCAGCCATGCCGTTTCCGGCAAATGCCGCATCACCCGCTTCGCCACGTCCAGCCGCGCCGTGGGCGCCTCGTCGGCCGGCGCCAGCAGTGCCAGCGCGTCCTGGATCATGTAGACCCCGGTGCGGCCGTACGGCGCGTAGACCATCAGCCCGAGCCCGCCGCCCGGCGCCAGCACCGACACCAGGGTATCGAGGCCCGCCGCCGGGTCCGGCAGGTGATGCAGCACGCCGCAGCAATCGATGTAGTCGAACGGGCCGAGCCCGGAGCCGGGCAGGTCGAGCAGCGAGCGCTGTTCCCAGACGATGTTGGTCAGTCCCCGCGCCGCCGCGCGGGCCTGGGCGATCTCCAGCGACGCGGCGGAGCGGTCCAGCCAGGTGACGCTGCCCGGCCGGCCATCGCGCGCCATATGCTGTGCCAGCATGATCGTCGCGTCCCCGGTGCCGCCGCCGGCGATCAGCGCGTTCAGCGGGCGCGAACGCGGCCGGGAGGCGCCGAACACCCAGTGATCGACCTCCCGCAGCAGGCCGGGGCTGCCGACGATCAGGCGCTTGGCCTCGTCGCGCGGGTCGCGCTTCGGGTAGGGAAATGCCTCGTATTGGGCGGCCAGCCGGCTGTCGGTTGCGTCGGTCATGGGCCAAGCCATAGACCGGCGGCATGCGCGAGGCCAGCGAGGACGAGACGGAGACATGCCATCGCAGCGCTTGTCCGCCCGGCGCGCGCGCCGTATCTGTCCGCGTATGCGCTCTCTCCTTCTTCTGTCGTCCGTCCTGTTCCCGCTCCTGGCCATCGGCCTGCCCGCCTCGGCGCAGCAGGCCAAGCATCCGGCCGCCCCCGCCAAGCCGGCGCCCAGCAGCACCGGGCCGAAGATGCTCGGCAAGTATGATGACTGGACCGCCGCGACCCATGTCGAGGGCGGGCAGACCGTGTGCTACGCCTTCACCAGGGCGCAGAACTCCGCCCCCGCGGTCGCCGGGCGTGGCGATGTGGTGCTGACGGTGACCGAGCGCCCCGGCGGGCGCGACGCGGTGGCGCTGTCGGCCGGTTTCGCCTACGCCCAGGGTGCGGAGGCCACCTTGCAGATCGATCAGACCGGGCACGCGCTCTACACGTCGCAGCACTCCGCCTTCGCGCGCGAAGGCGCGGTGGTGGTCGCGGCGTTGCAGAAGGGCCATCAGGCGGTCATCCGCTCGCCCGCGCCGCGCAACGTGCAGGTGGTGGACACTTTCAGCGTGAAGGGCTTCTCCGCCGCCTATGCCGCCATCGTCAAAGCCTGCCCGCCGCCGCGCTGATGGATATCTCCCAGGTGGATATATCCCAGTCAGGCCTGACCGAGGCCGAACGCGTCCGCATTCTGGCCAAGACCGCGCGGTTCAATCCGCCGCCGGCCCAGCTTGCCGACGGGAGGCGCGATCTGGTCGGGATGTCGCGCGCGGAACTGGCGGGGGAGCTGGCGGCGATCGGGGAAAAGCCGTTCCGCACCAAGCAGGTCTGGCACTGGATCTACCACCAGGGCGTGACCGATTTCTCCCGCATGTCCTCCATCGCCCGGCCGTTGCAGGAGAAGCTCGCCGAGCATTTCGTCATCGGCCGCCCGGAAGCCGCCGTGGTGCAGACCAGTTCCGACGAGACGCGAAAATTCCTGTTCCGCTTCCGCGACGGGCAGGAGGCGGAGACCGTCTACATCCCCGACGCGCAGGAGGATCGCGGCGCGGTCTGCATCTCCTCGCAGGTCGGCTGCACGCTGTCCTGCCGCTTCTGCCACACCGGCACCCAGGCGCTGGTGCGCAACCTCGGCGCGGCGGAGATCGTCGGCCAGTTCATGGCCGCGCGCGACAATTACGGCGAATGGCCCAGCCCCAGGGGCGAAACCCCGCGGCTGCTGTCGACCATCGTGCTGATGGGCATGGGCGAGCCGCTGTACAACTACGAGAACGTCGCCAAGGCGATGACCATCGTCATGGACAACGAGGGCATCGCCCTGTCGCGCCGGCGCATCACGCTGTCCACCTCCGGCGTGGTGCCGATGATGGACCGCGCCGGGGCGGAACTCGGGGTCAATCTCGCGGTGTCGCTGCACGCGGTGCGCGACGAATTGCGCGACGAGCTGGTGCCGCTGAACCGCAAATACCCGCTCGCCGAACTGATCGCCGCCTGCCGGCGCTATCCGGCGGCGTCCAACGCCCGGCGCATCACCTTCGAATACGTCATGCTGAAGGGCCTGAACGACAGCCCGGAGGACGCGCGGGAACTGGTGCGGCTGATCGCCGGCATTCCGGCCAAGGTGAACCTGATCCCGTTCAACCCCTGGCCGGGCTCGGCGTACGAGACCAGCTCGGGCAACGCCATCGACCGCTTCGCCAAGATCGTCATGGATGCGGGGTTTTCTTCCCCGGTACGCAGCCCGCGCGGGCGCGACATCCTGGCCGCCTGCGGGCAGTTGCGCACCGACAGCCGGCGGGAACGCCCGGCGGCGTAGGGGTCGGCTTGCGTTGTAGGGCCGGGCGGGGCTACTCCCGCGCCTTCGGATACCGCCAGCTTGAGGGAAGACCATCGCCATGCGCGTGAAGGATGTGAAGAAGGTCGTGCTCGCCTACTCCGGGGGGCTGGATACGAGCGTGATCCTGCGCTGGCTGCAAACCACTTATGGCTGCGAGGTGGTGACCTTCACCGCCGACCTCGGCCAGGGCGAGGAGCTGGAGCCGGCGCGCAAGAAGGCCGAGATGCTCGGCATCAAGGAAATCTTCGTCGACGACCTGCGCGAGACCTTCGTGAAGGATTTCGTGTTCCCGATGTTCCGCGCCAACACGCTGTACGAGGGCCAGTACCTGCTGGGCACCTCCATCGCCCGTCCGCTGATCGCCCAGCGCCAGATCGAAATCGCGGAAATGGTCGGCGCCGACGCGGTGGCGCACGGCGCGACCGGCAAGGGCAACGACCAGGTGCGCTTCGAGCTGTCCTATTACTCGCTGAACCCCGACATCAAGATCATCGCCCCCTGGCGCGAATGGGACCTGACCAGCCGCACCAAGCTGCTGGAGTTCGCCGAGACCCACCAGATTCCCATCGCCAAGGACAAGCGCGGCGAGGCGCCGTTCTCGGTCGATGCCAACCTGCTGCACTCGTCCTCCGAGGGGAAGCTGCTGGAAGACCCGGCGGTGGAGGCGGACGAGATGGTCTATCAGCGCACCATCAGCCCCGAGGCGGCGCCGGACAAGGCGACCGTGATCGCCATCGATTTCGAGCATGGCGATCCGGTAGGGATCGACGGCGCGCGGCTGTCGCCGGCCACGCTGCTGACGAAGTTGAACGAATACGGCCACGCCAACGGCATCGGCCGGCTGGATCTGGTGGAGAACCGCTTTGTCGGCATGAAGTCGCGCGGGGTCTACGAGACCCCCGGCGGCACCATCCTGCTGGCCGCGCATCGCGGCATCGAGAGCATCACGCTGGACCGTGAGGCGGCGCATCTGAAGGACGCGCTGATGCCGCGCTATGCCGAGCTGATCTATAACGGCTTCTGGTTCAGCCCGGAGCGGCGGATGCTGCAAGCGGCGATCGACCACAGCCAGCACTCGGTCAGCGGGCGCGTGCGGCTGAAGCTGTACAAGGGCAACGCCACGGTGATCGGCCGCGAGTCGCCGAACAGCCTGTATTCGATGAAGGTGGTGACGTTCGAGGAAGACCAGGGCGCCTACGACCAGTTCGACGCCCAGGGCTTCATCAAGCTGAACGCGCTGCGGCTGCGGCTTGGGGCGATGGCGGGGCGGCGCGGCGGGACGCTGTAGTATCGAGAATCTGGCGTATCGATCCTACGAATACGTCATGGGTGGTGGGTCGGTTTGAATGTCCGTAAAGGGCGGGTGAGCGACATTGGGGTAGGGCGGATAAGCGCAGCGCCATCCGCCGTCGCAAGGCTTCCCTATGGCAACCGTGGTTGATTGGCTAAAAATGAGGGGGAAGTCATGCCTATTGTCAGGGCCGCGATCGTGCAGACATCGCCCGTTGTCTTCGACCGGGAGGCGACGCTCGAAAAGGTGGAGCAGTATGTGGCCCAGGCGCGGGCGGACGGGGCGGAACTTGTCGTGTTCCCCGAAGCTTTCGTTTCGGCATATCCGAAGGGCCTCGATTTCGGCGCGGCCATCGGCAGCCGCACCCCGGCGGGGCGGGATGATTTCCGGCGCTACTACGACAGCGCCGTCGACGTGCCCGGCCCCGCCGTCACGCGGCTTGGTGCCATCGCCAGGGACAACGGCGTGCATCTGGTGATCGGCGTCATCGAACGCGATGGGGGAACGCTGTATTGCACGGTCCTGTTCTTCGCCCCGGACGGCCGAATGCTCGGCAAGCACCGCAAGCTGATGCCGACCGCCGCCGAGCGTCTGGTCTGGGGCTATGGCGATGGCTCCACGCTGCCGGTGTTCGAGACGCCGCTCGGACGGCTCGGCGCGGTGATCTGCTGGGAGAACTACATGCCGATGCTGCGCATGGCGATGTATGCCAAGGGCGTCCAGCTGTACTGCGCGCCAACGGCCGACGATCGCGACACGTGGCTGTCGACGGTGCGGCACATCGCGATGGAGGGGCGGTGTTTCGTCCTGTCCGCGTGCCAGGTGCTGCGCCGCGCCGATTGCCCGGCCGACTATGCCGCTGTCCAGGGCAACGATTCCGACACGATGCTGATGCGCGGCGGCAGTTGCATCATCGGGCCGCTCGGACAGGTGCTGGTCGGTCCGGTGTTCGATCAGAGCCAGATCCTGCATGCCGACCTTGACATGGGCGAGATCGCACGCGGCAAGTATGATTTCGATG